>PHCD01000012.1 GCA_002842135.1 Betaproteobacteria bacterium HGW-Betaproteobacteria-8
GCAGCATCTGGTTCTTCGCATCGGTCTCGGCATCGCCGGTCCAGTCCAGCGTCGAGAACGGCCACAGCGCGGAGGAGTACCAAGTGTCGAGCACGTCTTGATCGCGATCCAGTTGTCCGGCATAGCCGGCCTGATCGGCCAGACGGCGGGCCTCTTCCTCGTTATGCGCCACGAATACTTCGCCATTGACGCCGTACCAAGCCGGAATCTGGTGGCCCCACCACAGCTGGCGCGAAATGCACCAGTCCTGGATATTGTTCAGCCACTGGTTGTAGGTGTTCACCCAGTTTTCCGGGTGGAACTTGATCTCGCCGTTGGCGACCACTTCCAGCGCCTGCTCGGTGATGGATTTGCCGTCCTTGCCCGGCTTGCTCATGGCGACGAACCACTGGTCAGTGAGCATGGGTTCGATCACCACGCCGGTACGGTCACCACGTGGCACCTTGAGTTTGTGCTTGTCGATCTTGACCAGCAGTCCCTGCGCCTCGAGGTCAGCGACGATGGCCTTGCGCGCATCGAAGCGGTCCATGCCGCGGTATTTTTCCGGGGCATGATCATTGATCTTCGCATCCAGCGTCAGAATGGAAATCAGCGGCAGATTATGGCGCTGGCCGACGGCATAGTCGTTGAAGTCGTGCGCCGGGGTGACCTTGACCACGCCGGTACCGAACTCTCGATCGACATATTCATCGGCAATAATCGGGATTTCACGATCCGTCAGCGGCAATGCCACCGTCTTGCCGATCAGGTGCGCGTAACGTTCGTCTTCCGGGTGCACCATGACAGCGGTATCGCCCAGCATGGTTTCCGGGCGGGTAGTCGCCACCACCAAGCTGTCCGAGCCGTCCGCCAGCGTGTAGCGGATATGCCACATGGAGCCGTCTTCTTCCTCGCTCACCACTTCCAGATCGGAAACAGCGGTGTGCAGCTTCGGGTCCCAGTTCACCAGCCGCTTGCCGCGGTAGATCAGGCCTTCGTTATAGAAGCGCACGAAAGTTTCAGTGACGGTCTTCGACAGGCCTTCGTCCATCGTGAAGCGCTCACGGCTCCAGTCCGGCGAGGTACCGAGACGGCGCATCTGGCGCGTAATGCTGTTGCCCGAATATTCCTTCCATTCCCAGACTTTTTCCAGGAATTTCTCGCGGCCGAGGTCATGGCGGGAAACACCCTGCGCATCGAGCTGACGCTCAACAACGATTTGCGTGGCAATACCGGCGTGGTCGGTGCCCGGCTGCCACAGCGTGTTATCGCCGCGCATGCGGTGATAGCGCGTCAGGCTGTCCATGATGGTCTGGTTGAAGCCGTGCCCCATGTGCAAGGTGCCGGTGACGTTGGGCGGCGGCAACAGGATGCAGAAATTGTCCTGTTTGCTCGCATCGGCGCCGGCAGCGTAGTAGCCGCGGCTCTCCCAGAACTGGTACCAGCGGCCTTCGATATCCTTGGGGGCGAACGATTTTGCCAGCTCCGGAGCCGGCGTTTTTTCAGTGGTGTTTTCGATAGTCATAAGCGCGCGATTTTACCACAGCGCCCGCATGACTGGGCTATGCGCAAGCGGGCATATGGAAAAGCAGGTGCCAGAAGATCAGGACAGATGACAATGCAGGAACTAGCTCAGCAGCCAGATGGTAGCGACGACAGACACCACCACAATCGACATATGCAGCATGCTCCAGCCAAGGTATTTGTTCCTCAGTTGGTGCGGCGAATGATTGGAAAGAATGAACAGGCGGCCATCGTGTGGCGCACGCATGACATGTGTGCCGTTCTGCGTTCGTATTTCCCGATGCTGCTTTTCCACCTCGCGTATCGTTGCCCTGCGCGCCAATTCCCACTCCTGCATATCGATCTCACCATTGCCATCCAGATCGAAACGCTCATGCAAAGTCTTTTTGTCACGTTTCCATTCCGCCAGCAGCAAGGCAACATCTTCGTTCAGACTCAATGGCATGCCGGCGCCTCCCAGCGTGCCAAACTCGCCTAGCGCATAGACGGAATGGGCGTAGAGCAACTCTTCTACATTCTTGAAATCACCCTGCCGGGTCACACGCCGCTCCGCACCGATGACTTCAGCATGATCCGGATCGATGAAACAGCTTCCCGTACCATCGGTGATCTCAAACACACTGTTACTTATGCCCTGGTTGACCTGCACCCACTTGTTGTTTTCCTGACGGGAATAGACCCAGAAGCGATACCAGATGCAACTTATGCCGCTGATCGGGCTTCTTATCAGATTGTCGGCATCCAGCACGGCACGGCCATGCAGCTCGACATAACCTTGTGCAGCCGAGCCAATACGGGAAGTGGGTGTATCGGCAATCAGCCGCATACGGCGGTACCCTGAGGCCCAGGCGAAAAAACTGATCAGGCCGATGAGTGCAACAAAAACTGCCGTTACTGGCTGTTTGCCGAGTTGAAATGCAATCGCCAGCAAAGCCAGATGGCTGACCGAGGTGATCAGCTCAGCGTAACGGCTTTTAAAGCCTCGCATTATCAGGACTAACTGGCGAAGCGTTTGCTGATATCGACATCCTTCAATTCAGCGCTGGCGAAACGCAGCAAGTCGAAAGGCTGAAAACTGAACAGGCGGGCGACGATGAGGTCGGGGAATTGGGCGATACGCACATTGTTGATGTTGACGCTGTCGTTATAAAACTCGCGACGGTCGGCGATGGCATTTTCCAGACTGCTGATGCGCGCCTGCAGGTGCAGAAAATGCTCATTGGCCTTGAGGTCTGGATAGGCTTCGACCAGCGCAAACAGAGAGCCCAACCCCGCCCTCAGGGCTCCCTCGGCCACACCCAAAGCTGCAACATCGTGCGCCTCGCGTGCATCGGAGACCCGCGTACGCGCCTGTATCACTTTTTCCAGCGTGTCCTGTTCATGCTTCATGTATTGCTTACAGGTATCCACCAGCTTGGGCAGTTCATCATGCCGCTGTTTCAGCAGCACATCGATATTCGCCCAGGCTTTGGCGACATTGTTTTTGATATTCACCAGGCTGTTGTAGACCATGATGAAGTAAAAACCAACGATCACCAGCACTATCAAGAAAACGATACCCATAGACCCTCCCTTTTAGGGCAGTCTACTTGCTTGAGCCATGCTTATGCAATGCCCTGCGGCACTTTTGCAATGCCCTGCGGCACTTTTCAGGATTCAACGGGTTCACCGGCGCCCACCAGATAAGGGCCTACCTTGTCCCAGTAGCGTGAGTAGCGCTTGAGACGCTTATGACTAACCTCGACATCCACCAGCCTGGGTTCCGGATGCCACTTGGGCGAGAAGCCCATCAGCATGTTTTTCAGTTCACGATTCGGCGTATCCAGTGTTTCGACACGACCCACATTGCGCTGCATCAGCACCTCACGCGTATCGCCGACCCAAACCTCCACGCCCGGCATTTCACTCAGGCAATCAGCCATAAACTGCAGCCTGTGCAATGCCCAATCCCCATGCAGGTTGTCATCAAAAACAAATATCTTGGTAAACGGTTGCCGCATCAATGGATGTGCTGGCGACAGCATTTCATCATGCACCAGCATGGCAAACGCAGTCAGCTCGGAGTTGGGCAACACAGGCGTATGTCTGGACGAGTGGTGTACAGGCTGTATCGAAATCGTGTCGCCGAACAGCTGGCTGTGCAGATTCTCAAGGCTGTCATCGAACGGACAGGCCGCCTTGCAGCCGGCGCAATATTTCTCGCCAGTATGGCGTGCCAGATTCTCCTTATTGAAATAATAGGGTTTCGAGCTGAAAAGAGAAGCCACCCACTGCCAGGAAAGATGGTTCGAAGCCTTGTCGCCATCAAGCAGATTGGCTTCATACCAGTCTGCTGCCTGACGCCAGTCCACCTTGCGCCAGTGCAGGACATAAGCGGCAAACCACAAACGGGCATGATGATGCACATAACCGTCCGCCAATAAATCCTTGATAAAACTATCCATGCAGGGCAAGCCTGTTTTACCGCGACGGATATCATCAGGCAGCGGCTGACGGCCGATAGCGACCTTGGGTGTTTCCATATCGGAAAGAATCTCATCACCCTTGAAATACCACACCTGTCGCCAGTAATCGCGCCAGGCTAATTGCTGTATCAGTTTTTCGGACTCTTCCCCATGCTTGCTCTTAACATGTTCCAGCACTTCAGCCAGCGAAATGCAGCCATGTCGCAGATAGGGGGAAAGCCTGGTGACAGCACCATTCAGAAAACTCCGGTTTTTCTGATAAGTCGCCGGGTCGATAGCGTTCAACCTTCTCATTGCTGCGGAACGACCACCTGCCCAGTCATCTGTCAGGTCAGGGCCTGCATTTTGCGGAAACATGCGACGCATGTAGTGAAGGCGTTCCTGGCGGTCTTGCGGCATCAATAATTTACGCGGCTTGGACATAATTATTCAATCTTCCTCAAACAGTTCTTGTCTGCTCCATAAAGCTCAGGCTTTTTTATTGTGCGTCCGGGACTTGCCCGACAGCCTGTAGCGAACCAAATTTCTTATTACATCTCTAGTATTGTGCAATATCGAATGCAATAACCGCTTGATATTCATCAAAGCAGTCCTGCTGTCAGCTTACAACACTTAGTGCAATTCTACTGCCGTTCATCCCGGCATCCGCCAGGATTGAACTGTCCGGGCTGACACATTTTGTCACTACAGCCGCCTGTTACGGCGCTTCCCGGGCTGCTACACACAAATTTCATCAGCACATTAAACCACGAAGCAAGGCCATATTGAACATACGATTGAGGGCAGCTTCACGTCATCAAATATGATGTTTTTTCTGCTAGCATAGAACGTCCTGCAAATAAAATAGAGAATAACGAGGAACAAGCATGATTGAATCGATCTGGCTTTGGGGAATACTGGGGCTGATTCTGCTGGCGATGGAGATGGCAACGGAAACGTTCTATATCCTCTGGTTCGGCATCGCCGCCCTGATTGTCAGCCTTTGCCTGTACTTTTTTCCGCAGATGCATGCCGGAATCCAGTTCCTGGTCTTTGCCGTGTTATCGCTCGGCTCTCTCGCCATCTGGAAGGCATACTACAAAAAATCTCCCGACATTGACCTGAGAATTGGCCAATCGCAAGGCGATGAAGTCGGTCGCGTCGGCACGATTGTTGAGGCGGTTAATCGCAAGCAGAACGGTCGCATTCAGTTTACCCAGGGCGTCATGGGCAGCAAGGAATGGACTGCCATCTCGGAAGAAGAACTGGAAACCGGAACCGAAGCGGAAATCACGGCGATCATCGGCAACGCTGTGGCCGTAAAACGACACGCTGCAAATCACTAACCAATAACCATTAAAGAAAGAGATTCACCATGACAGAATTCATGTTTATCCTCATCATCCCTGCCTTTATCCTGATCTGGAAAGGCATACGCATCGTACCGCAGGGTGAGGAATGGGTGGTTGAACGCCTGGGCAAGTTCAATGCCGTGCTGAGACCCGGCCTCACGGTAATCAACCCGATTTTCAGCAAAGTAACCTACAAAGTCACCACCAAGGACATCATCCTCGACATCCCTGAGCAGGAAGTCATCACCAAGGACAACGCCGTCATCCTTGCCAACGCTGTCGCCTTCATCAAGGTGACCAATATCGAACGTGCAGTTTATGGCATCGACAACTTTGCCGAAGCCATGCGCAACATGGTGCAAACCAGCCTGCGCTCGATCATCGGCGGCATGGATCTGAACCATGCGCTCTCCTCACGCGACCGCATCAAGGCCGAGCTGAAAATCGCCGTGGCAGATGAAGCTGCAGACTGGGGCTTGACCGTAAAATCAGTCGAGATTCAGGACATCAAACCCTCGCAAAACATGCAGCAGGCAATGGAAAGACAAGCGGCAGCGGAACGTGAGCGTGTTGCTGTAGTAACACAGGCAGAAGGTGAAAAGCAGGCATTGATTCTTGATGCGGAAGCCCGGCTGGAAGCCGCACGCCGTGATGCTGAAGCACAGGAAGTCGCCGCCAAGGCATCTGCTGAAGCCATCCGCATGATCTCGGAAGCTGTGAAGGAAAACAACAGTTCCGCCATGTTCCTGCTGGGCGACCGCTATATCCAGACCCTGCAAAAAATGTCAGTCTCCGATAACAGCAAGATCGTCGTCATGCCGGGAGACGTCATAGGCGCCGTCAGGAATCTGGTCGGCGGCAAGTAAGCCATCACTCACAACAGAGGAGCATCGCATGAACAAGTCCTTCTGGGGCATCATCGTTCTCATCGCCGACATCTACGCCATCATCAAGATCGCGCAGAGTTCGGCATCGACACTGAAAAAGGCACTGTGGATTGTTGGCGTGCTGCTGTTCCCGGTGATCGGCTTCATCGTCTGGCTGCTGCTGGGGCCGGGCGGCAGGAAATAATCCGACTCCACCAGCCCGCGTATTTGCTGGCTACAGGTAACCCGCCAAGGCGCCGGCAGAACCATCCAGCGCTGACAACACGCCGCAGGCTGGCAGTTGTTTTTACACAAGTAAGGATAACGTATGGCTGTGAAAAATTTTCTCAAGAACAATTTCGTACTGGTGATCGGGTTGGCGCTGCCGGCCCTGCTCATGATCGGCTTCATGCTCGCGGCCAGCCTGCCCAGTGTCGTATCCGACCCGCCGGAATACGATCTCGTTTTCGCCATTCCGGACAACACCAGCCCCAACCTGCCGGTCACGCTCAAACTGACCGTCGATAAGGACGGTTCTCTGAAAGCGCAAGTCACCCCCGTGCGCAAGGATAACTACGGCTACGGTAACTGGAAGAAACTTTACCTGTATGAAGCCCACACGCAGAAAGTGCGGGAACTGCCCTTGCCGTACCCGACAGACATGGACAAGATCGCCGAGGTCAAGGAATTTGCCGTGGAAGCGACCAAGGGCATGAAGCTCGACACCACATCGGAATCGCCGGACGGCTACACACTCTCCTATGCCGGCTACAGCCATAGCGGCCTGGTCGGCGAGCTGTTCATGGGCAACCGCTACAACAGCGAACCGCGCCTGCGGAAAGGCAGCAGTTCGGTGCGGCTGGTTTCCGGCAGCGAGCGCTCCTATTTCTACTACGGCAACATCGAGTTCATCGGCTGGGTAGTCGGCAAATGACCGCACGACAGGATGCCCTGGTCGAAGTGATCGACACTATCCGGCGCCACAATCTCAAGCTGGAGGAAATCGCCGCAGCACTACGTGAGGGGCCGGAAATCAGGGAGCAGCGCTCCAGCGGAGTCTTGTCGCGCGTGTTCAGCTATATCGGGGGCATTTTCGTGTTTGCCGGGCTGGCCATCTTCATCAGCATGCAATGGGATGTGTTGGGAACGGCGCAGCGCATTCTGCTGACCCTGGGCAGCGGCTTCTGCGTCTTTGTCATAGCCCTGACCTGTACGACCAACGACCGGCTCGAAAAAGCGGCCACGCCACTGTTTCTGGTGGCGGCGCTATTGGAAGCTACCGGCATCCTGGTCACCCTCAAGGAATTCTCGCTCGGCGGAGACCCGGCCCACGGCCTGCTGTTCCTGCATTTCGTCATGGCCCTGCAGCAAGGCTGTGCGTTCATTGCCAGACAGCGCAGCGTGCTCGCGGTCACCACGATCTATTTTCTGGTCGGCTTTTTCATCATCGCCTTCGACCTGCTGGAAGTCGACCACCACCTGATCGGCTCGACCATCGGCCTGTCCCTGCTATGCATCGCCTGGGCACTGGATCACTCACGGCACAAACCGGTAGCGGGGCTGATGTATTTCTTCGGCGCCATCCTGTTCTTAGCCGTAGCGCACGATTGGCTGGATGACGGTCCGTTTGACATTCTTTTCCTGGCACTGGCGTGCGGCACCATCTTCCTCAGCACCGTCGCACGCTCCCGCACGCTGCTGTTCGTTGGCACGCTGGCACTCATTTTCTATATCGGGGATTTCATGGCCGAGCATTTTGCCAACAACCTGGCTGGGCCCATCGGCCTGATATTGGCCGGCTTTTTGCTCATCGGTGTCGGCGCCGTAGCGGTGCGCATCAACAACCGCTACATCCGGGAGAAAAATTAACGGTTTATCAGGCCGTTGAAAAATATTGCGAGGCCACCGCAGTAGTTTTTTTCAATGGCCTGTCAGGCGCAAACGCGACAGGCCGGGTCTTTGGCCAGCTTGATCGAGCGCCATTCCATGTGCAACGCGTCCAGCAGTAGCAAGCGCCCCTGCAAACTCTGGCCGAGGCCCATCAGCAGCTTCAACGCCTCCGCCGCCTGCGTAGTGCCTATCATACCCACCAGCGGCGCAAACACGCCGCTTTCAGCGCAACGCAAACCTTCCTCGTTGCCGATTTCCGGGAACAGACAGTGATAGCAAGGGCTGTCATCGGCACGCATGTCGAACACCGTCACCTGACCCTCGAAGTTGATTGCAGCCCCTGACACCAAAGGCTTGCGCAATTTCACACACACACGATTCAGCGCATAACGCGTAGCGAAATTGTCGCTGCAATCGATCACCACATCGGCTTCAGCGGCGAGTCTTTCCAGCGTTTCTTCATCAGCTCTCTCACGGACTGTATTCACCACGACATCTGGATTGATTTCATAAATGGCCTGCTGCGCAGAAACCGCCTTGTTGATGCCAACCGACTGCGTGGTATGGATCACTTGGCGTTGCAGATTGGTAAGATCGACCGCATCAAAATCGCAGATCGTCAGCTTGCCCACACCACCGGCCGCCAGATAAAGCGAAACCGGCGAACCCAGGCCGCCAGCCCCGATAATCAGCGCATGACTGTTCACCAGTTTGTCCTGGCCTTCGTAACCGATTTGCGGGAGGAGAATATGCCTGCTGTAGCGCAGGAGTTGGTTGTCGTTCATGAGAGTTAATTCAACTGACCGACTTGGATCATCGCGTTGTAAAGCACGTATGGGGAAACCCACACCACCATGTGGTCGAACTCGCCGCCGGGAGCAGTTTGACCTGAAATTCCACGGCTTACAAATACAGTATCCACGCCGGCATCTGCATTTAAATTTTCATTTTCATCTTCACCACCGGCACCTAGCGTAGCGGTCGCACCAGTCGAATATATAACCGCAACAGCATTATTTATCAGGTAATTATTTTCAGGTAATGCAGAGCATGTCGTTGTCGTTATACCTGTTGCAGGCAATCCGCTCCGACAGACGCGCAAATCCGGCGCAAGCGAAGCAATCCCGACATTAGCCATTTCACCAGTAGTCGTAAAGTCAGCTGTCGCAGCACCACCAGGAGTAATAGCTTGAGTAACTGCGTAAAAAATTCTATTTCCCCACCCATCTATCGCGAAACCTGCAGAATCTGTAGGTTGTATACCTAGAGTAGCTGCTGGCAAGAACCCCCATTGCTGCGCACAAACTTCATTCACATCTTCGTTTGAAACGCCCGAGTCATCAGGGAAAACACCTGTGCCATTAGCAGTTGCCGGGCATGGTAATCTCTCCTTAGTTTGGGCAAATCCAATCAATGCTTTTCTTGCCGTTTCGAGCTGATTTTCAGTTTGTAGTCGAAATGTGTTTTCACGCTGGGCCTGTAGTGGCAACATCAAAGCGCCAATTACAAAACCGAGTATTACCAGCACCACTGCCAACTCTACGAGAGAGAAGCCCTTGCTAGCAATCATATTGAATCTGGAACTATTCATGGGGCGACAATAAATAATTGGTCATTGTAATTGAGGGTTCTGCGTTTATTCGTCGCATCAAAAATTTCTTCACCATCAGCATTCAGGTCGCTAAAAGCATTCGAATTGCTATCCAAATAGTCTGCAACATCGCAAGAAATTCTATTTTGTGTGTCCTCTTTACTTTCCACATACGGCACACTAATGACAGCTGCTCCTGTAGTTACCAGCATCGCTGTCACACCCGCTTTTCCGCCAACATTCATAGTCGGAGCTAAATCACGCGAAACCGCATAATAAATGTAATCTTGCCAGTCATTCACTTCAAACCATTCAGGCAACCTACTGAACTTAACTTCCAGCGCACCACCCACGGTGACATCTTTTGAAAGATTTAGACTGTTAGCGTTGTTCACAGCACTAACAACAGTATCTTCAGGAATTCCTATCCCGCTGACTGACATGCCTTGGAAATTAGCATTAAATGCGGCAACACTCGTCAACTCGTTCTCACCAACAACAGCATTCACGGTAATTGTAGGTGCCATACCAGAGTCACCGCAGACTCCACTTGAGAAACTGCCTGCAGCATCGCATTCAACTGTAGTGCTACCGCAGGAGTTGGTACAGGCTCCTGTTGTGCTATTCACTTTTGAATGTGCAAATGTGCCAGTAAAAGAGAATTTTCCAGATGGCAGCCAGCCACTAGCAACACAGTTGCCTGTAGCATCACAATTAAATTCTGAAAACCCAAAAAGCGCAGTGCATCCGCCAGCTCCATTACAAGTGCAATCATTCCCACTACGACTACAATTTAGACTGTTCGTAGCCCAACTACCGAAATCGCGCGCAAAATTCACACTTTCAATCTGAGAAAAACCACATGTGCATTGGCTGGCAGATGCGCACGTACAAGTTGCACCGGGATTGGAGTCCAGCGGCAACAAACCACTCGTTGCCCCATTTACACAACTATAACCTCCAGTGCTTCCTAACGGTGCTGCATATGGAAATCTACCGAGAGCGGCCTGATATGTCTGTAACTCTTTCCTTGCCTCCGCAGCCACACGTTTTTCCACTGCATAAATCAGTTCGTCTATGGTGATAAAGACCAGACGATCATTAAACATGTTATTCAATGTCGCATCACCGCCCATCACAAAGTCCTCGTCCGGATCATCATAGTCCCGATTGGAGTAAGTCGTCGCACCTACCGTAATTAGATCAAGAAAATTTGAAATTCCTGCAGCACCCGATCGATTCTGCCCCTCTAATGGAGAGCCGGGGGCAATGATCACCACAGCCACTCTATCGGATATGAGGTTGCCTCTGGTATCAACAACCCTGAGCCAAGGCTCTGTAGGTGAATTAATGATACTTGGGTTAATAATTGGATCTAGTGCTGCTTGATTATTTCTCACGACATTACGAGAAACTGCATACCAGAGTTGATTACCCTCAAAATCAATAAACTCCTGCCCCATCCCTGGATAAGTACTGTATCCGGCATAAACATTCAAACCGGTATTTGGGTCGTAGCATGGACTTGTATCGGGTTTACTGGGCAACCTTCCGATAAACAAGCTGTATGCAAACGAGTTTGTAGCGCAGTCACTGCTACCATCATAATTACCGTCCCCATTTCTATCGGGCCAAGGAAAGAGTCCTGGGTTATGTTTATGACTCACTGCCCATGCAAGCAGCGCTTCCTTTGCCTGCCCAAGTGCCAACAACATCTTTTCATCCTGTTGCATCTTGGATGAAGCCGCGTTGAAGCTTTTGATCATCACTGCAGTAACAACCAACCCAATAATGAATACCATCAGAATCAATACTGCACCTCTCTGCCGGAAAGGTGAATTGAAATCAGATTTCTTGAGTACGGCATTCCCCATGGCAGGAGGCCTAATTGATCATTCCGGAATTGGAATCATCACCCGTTTCATTAGCTGGATTATTGCTGGCCCGCGCTTTGTCTTCAGAAATGCTATCCGTCTCCGGCATATAGACCTGCCCGGCCTTGAGTTTGAGATCGCGGCCAATAGAAGGGATGCTGATCTGCACCTGGTTGCCGTTTTGCGGCAGCTTCTTCACACGTACATCACCGGCCTCATCATTCTCCTGCACCGGGTTATCGTTGACCCAGACCGTGCCTTTCTTGCCATCGCTACGGGTGACATAACCCTGCACCGAAACGCTACCGGGCATTGCCGGTGCAATGCTTACTTCTTCATTTTTATCGTCGAGCAATTCTTCAGGGCTCGGCAATCTGGTAGTCAGCCTCAGGTTATCCAGCTTGGCGCGTTCGGCAGGCGTACTGAAAAGGCGGCCGGTCGGTGCGGCAGCAAGGGCGATATCGAATCCCAACAGGTAAACGACAGCAACCAGTGTCACGAAATTTTTCACAAAGTTTTGCGTCATCATGGTTGCAACGCTCCCAGGACTTGCGGTTCACGTACCGTCAACCAATCCAGCTCGCAATTGGCCTGCAGATTGGGTGCGAATTTGTCGAAAGTGGCCCCGGCCCGTTTGACCACTTCACATTGGCGCAGGATAAAAGGAGTGATCTTGCGTGCCCTCAGTTCATCCATCAGCAACAGCAAATCGCCTTCATGCAGCATGGCAAGCTCGAGCTTCATTACCGAATGATACAAGGCAAGCGTGCCGGGATTGAGATTGAAGCCAGGCTTGTATGCTTCCTGCACACCAATACTGTAGTTAATGCCGAACAGCTTGTTTTCCTGATGGATGGTACGCAGGTTATCAACCCATTCGATGCGCTTTTCCTCGCCGATAAAACCTTCGCGTATCAGGCGTTGATATACCGGCAGATACTGAACAATGGTTTCCTTCTCCTGCCCGGAAGACTGGTAACGCTGCCTGGCCTGATTCATCAGCTGCTCCTGCGCCTGTAACGCGGATGCCGAGCTGCTTTCTCGATGATGTGCGAATCCGACAAGCAGGACCATGCAAATCACCACCCCGCCAAACACGGTCAGCGGAATTTGCAATATGCGCCATTCTTGCGGAGTCAGTTTCATGTGGCTGGCTCCTCACGCTTGAGGATGACTCTTAACTTGAACAAGGCGGGCGAAAGCTGCGTAGTGCGCTCATCGGTCGTGCTGCCTTGCAAGTTCGAATAGGAGCTGACATTTACCGGGGCTTGCTGCACGACTACCTGCTCCACCGCTGCATCTGCTTTCAGGTGCTCCAACAAACGATTGACACTCTCCAGCGCAGCGCGATAGTCGCCTGTGAAGCGGCGGATTTCGCCATCCACAAAAACCACCTCATAAAGATAGTTTTTATCGGGCACAAAAGCAGTCGGTGCAGGGCCGGCTGTATTCGTCACCACCGTACCTGCCGAACTGTTACCGTCCTTGGGATCGTCTTCATTGCTCAGCAGCCATGCCAAGCGATTGATCTCGATTTCCGGCGAGGCGCTTAATGCCTTGCCGATCACCTGCATCGCGCGGTCAGGTAGCTTGGCATTGCTCATGATGCTGCGTTCCATCTCTGCAGCCACCTGCAGGTCACCGGCTGGAATCGGGGTGGCCGGGAAGTTCTTGGCCACTTCCTGGTATAGCTGCTCATGATGCCGAGTGGCGAGTTCTGCCTGCCCGGCTTGCGTGGTGTTGTCATAACTATTCTTGAAAAAGACCGCCGCCGTAGCAAGGCCCAGCAACAACACAAGGGCAGAAGCTGCATTGATGGATTGACGCATCAGGTTGATCTGATGATGCTTGCCCAAGGCCTTGGGTGCCAGATTGTCCGGCACTGTGCCATTGGCAACCAAATGCATGTGCAGCAACTCTGGATTATCCCGCAGCAGGACGGAATCGAGCTTCATGCGCTGCGCAAGGCCTGCCAGGTCGATCTTGGTACAATGTATGCCTTGCTCCTGCTCGATATCGCGGCACAGCGCCTGAGCATTTTCCTGATTGGCCGGAATCAGGATGTTAAGTGGCGTATCGCTGCCAATAAACCGCTGACTGATCAGGTAGAGCATGGTTTTCTCTGTCTCGGACACATAAAAATAGCCGAGCGCCTTTTTTGCCTCCTCAGTGAACGGCGACAGACGGCTGATACGCAGGCGGCCGTTGTGCAAATAGGTTTGCCGCAGGCCACAAGACAGGCGTTCGCATAAGAGCAGATGGGGATCGTTGATCTTCAGGCGGCGAACAAAGTGCTGGCTCACCATGGACAGCAGATAAATACCAACCAGCGGTGCCTGATGCTCCTGCAACTGATTGACCCAAGGCTGCAGCAGCTCGTCATAGGTCAGTGCTGCGAAAAGAAAACGGTCATCCTTGCGTTTAAGTGGTTCACGATTGATGAAATGGGCTGCGCGGTAAGGCGTACCGCGATAGATCTGATTGAGTTTGCGGCTGACCATTTCATTGCGCGCGCTGCCGCAGGTATGCGGCATGGTCTCCAAACGGTAATCTTCCTCAACCGCATCCACCAGCAAATAGACTTTTCTACCCTGGTGCTTTTGTAGATAACGGCCGAAATCCTCATGTCCCTGCATGTCGTTCTGGAAGACCTGATGCGACAACAGCTTGCCGAACTGCCATTTACCGGCCAGCAGCCTGTTGTTGTTTGCACAGAGGACAATTTTCGAAAACATGATGACCCTAGGATATGTTCACACTAAATATTCAGCTTGCCGAACGAATCGTACACCGGACCCAGCACCGAGAACATGATAAACGCCAGGATGCCGCCCAACACGACGGTCAAGGTCGGCTCAATCATCTTCATCATTTTCTCGATCGATTCATTGACGTCGCGGTCATAAAAATAACTGATCTTGAGCAGCGATTTATCCAATCCGCCGGTGCTCTCGCCTACCCGTATCATTCGCACCACCAATGGCGGAAACAGCCCCGCATTCCTGAAGCTCTCACTCATGCTGTCGCCCGCATTGATCTGGTGTTGCGCACGCACCAGCGCATCGGCAACCACTCGATTCCCCACAATTTCCTCACAGGTCTTGATCGCATCCAGCACCGGGATGCCGGTCTGATACATCAAGGCGAAATAGCGTGCAAATCGCGCAAGTATGATCTTTTGCAGGATATCGCCCATCACCGGGATGTGCAGCTTCACGTAATCAAATTTATAGCGTGCCTCGGCACTTTGCCGCACCATGACCGCGATGAAAATGGCGGTCAGCACAGGAATGGAGACCACCAGCCACCAATAACCGACAAAACCGTTCGATATAAAGATCAGTATCCTGGTTTCCAGCGGCAGCTCCTGCCCCATGTTCTGCAGAAACGACACCATTTGCGGAACCAGGTAAGTCATCAGGAAAACCACAGCCCCCAGCACCACCACCAGCACAAAAGACGGATAAGCCAGCAAACGCCTGGTTTGCGAAACCAGTTCATCCTGCCACTTGAGCGTTGAGGCCAGGTTATCGAACACCTCGGGCAACCTGCCGGTCTGTTCCCCCGCCTGCACCAGGCTGACAAAAACATGACTGAATACACTGGGATGCTCCGCCAGCGCCTGCGACAACATCCGGCCGCCTTCCACCTCGGACACCAGGCCACCAATAACTTTCTGGAAATTCGGGTTGGCCGTACTGTCGCGCAAATCAATCAGGCCGTCGAGCAATGGCACCCCGGCACTGGTCAATTGCTCGAGCTGAAAACAGAACATCATCAGGTCCTTGTGGCTGACCTTCTTGCGGCTGAACAGCGCTGCAGACTTTTTAACCTGGCGAAAGGTGATCAGGTCCAGCCCGATCCGCTCCAGGCGCAACTCCAGGTCGATTTCGTTCAGGGCATCAATCTCACCCTGAGCCGAACGGCCAGTCTGATCCACCGCTTTGTAGTTATAGGTCGGCAAAGCCTAATGCCTGATCAGGCTGGTCAAGTCGATGACACGCATAACCTCGGATATGCTGGTATATCCTTCCAGGATGCGACGCGCCCCATCTTCCGCCAGAGTCACGAAACCTTTTTCCAGCGCCACCGCACGTATCTCGTCCAGCGGCGAACGCCTCGCCACCAACGCATCAATGTCATTGTCGATACGCAGCAATTCGATAATCGCCATGCGGCCACGATAACCCGTGTAATTGCAGCGTTTGCAGCCAAGATGGCGGTAAATCTGCGCCTCCACACGTGGCGCCAGGCCGAGCAATTTTCGCTCTTCGGCATCAGGTGAATGGGCTTCTTTGCAATGTGGGCAAAGTACTCGAACCAGGCGCTGTGCCACTACACCGATAATATTGCCAGCCATGATGTCTGGTGAAATGCCGATATCGAGCAGGCGCGGGAATGTACCCAGCGCGGAATTGGTATGCAGGGTACTAAACACCTGGTGGCCGGTCATCGCGGCGCGAAACGCCATGGTGGCGGTATCCTCATCACGGATTTCACCCACCAGGATAATGTCCGGGTCCTGCCGCATAATGGAACGAATACCATTGGCAAAATCGACCTTGTTCACTTCGGCCACCGAGGTCTGGCGCATCATGGTAACCGGATACTCCACCGGGTCTTCCAGCGTCATGATGTTGACGCTTTCGGTATTCAGATGCGAAAGCAATGAATAAAGCGTCGTCGTTTTACCACTACCGGTAGGCCCCGTAACAATCATGATGCCTTCAGGGCGCGTCATCATCAGCTTCAGTTCATCCAGCGTTTCATCGCGCAACCCCATTCTATCCATCGGGATGATGGATTTCTCACGGTCCAGCACGCGCAGCACGATGTTTTCACCATGGATGGTCGGGTGACTGGCGACACGAAAGTCGATGGGACGGCCGCCGAGATTGATATTGAGGCGGCCATCCTGCGGTGAGCGCGTTTCGGCGATATCCATGCCGCTAATGACCTTGAGACGAACGGCGATACCAGGCCAATAGGTTTTATGCAGGCTACGGATCTGTTGCAACACGCCGTCAATACGATAACGGATACGCAGGAATGCATATTCCGGCTCGAAGTGGATATCCGATGCACCACGTTTGACCGCATCCATCAGCAAGGCTCCGACCAGGCGCACCACCGGCTGGGTGTATTGATCGCCTTCGGCAATCAGGCTTTGATAATCGATTTCACCGGTTTCAATTTCACGCAGGATACCATCCACCGATAGCTCATAGCCATAAAACTGGTCGATGTATTCTTCCAGCTGCGCTTCGGCAGCCAAGACCGGCTTCAGTTGAACCTGGCCACCGAGCATGGCGCGCAGTTGGTCCAGCGCCACCACGTTGAACATGTCAGCCATCGCCACCGTCAGCGATTTGATATTATCCTCGTAGGCAATCGGCAGCAGATGATAGCGTCGCGCAAAGGCTTCCGGCACCATCTTCAGCGCATCGGAGTCGGCAATCACCGTCGCAAGGTCGATACTCTCTTGCCCAATGGTATGCGCAACCAGGTCGCGCACCATGGCTTCGGTGACAAACCCCAGACGCACCAGCTGACGGCCCAGAGGAATATTGTTCTGCTCCTGCTCCATCAGCGCAATGCGCAGCTGATCCTGGCTGATCAGCCCCTGCTGCACCATGAGTTCGCCTAAGCGTAACTTGCGTCGCTGCTCGGCCATCTTTATCCAACCATCCTCTTGAGTATCTTTTTTATTAAACTTTGGCGATTAATAAATCTGCATTCGCAGCTTTTCACTGTATCTGCGCAATACGTGCTTCCAGCGCCGCACGGTCTATCGCCGCCTCGTTATTACTCCCCAGCAGGCTCAAGGCCTGCCTGTAATACTGCAACGCAAGGGCAGATTTGCCCAATTGATCCAGGCTCACCGCCAGATTGAACGCATGTTCTGGATTGGCGGCATCCAGCCTGTGCGCCTCAAAATACGCCTGCTGCGCTTGCGGCCATTGCTGGTGGTCTGCATACAGGCTACCGAGCGCCGCATGCAGGTGCGCAGCACTCGGCTGCAAGGCAATCAGGTTCTTGATACGCGATTCACTACTCACCGGATCGGCCTGCCCGAGCAGGCTCGCCATTGCCGACTGCGCAAAACTGTTTCTGGGGTCAACCTCCAGCACCTTGCCATACCAGCCGAAAGCATCGTTACCACGCCCTTGCCGCATGGCGATTGCCGCCATACCCAGCAGCGCGTCAGTATTACGCACATCCGCCTGCAATACCCTGCGGTAAGCCGCCTGTGCAGTGGCATCGTCACCTGCATTAAAAGCCTCATAAGCCGTTATCAGATTCGGGTTGATGGCAGGCGGCGGATTATTCCGCGTCACATTCACACCGCCCCCCTGCGTCTTGGCCGGCTCGGGCAGGGAACTTGGCTTTACAGGAGCGGCAAGTGAAAAGCCTTTATTAAGCGGTGGCTTTTCCTGTTCTTGCTCAAGCACGGCAATTTCAGCCGGTATCGAATCCTCAACGACAGCTTCTGCAGCCAGCTCTTCAGGGCCAGGCAAGGTTTCCTCAATTGAGGGTGGAGCTTCTACAACTTCAGGGCTTGGAGCCACCTCCACCACACGGGCAGGCACCACCACTTCTGGCGGTTGCAAAGATTCAAGATAGTAATAGAAAGCACCGGCAATCAGGAGCAGCAGGACTACACCTGTCAGTAGCAAAGTTTTGGTGGAGGAATTATCCGTTCTGGATTTTGCCGCGAAGACCACACCTGCAGCCTTGCGACTATCAGGCTTGGCCTCTGTGGCGGCTGCCGGCCTGACCGGTTCTGCCTCCCCGCCTGGCTCCAGTGGCGCCAACTCCAAAGAAGAGACTCCTGCCGAGGCTGCAGTTTTTTCCTCAGATGTCTTTTCCTGTTCTGCCTTATGCAGTGCCTTAATAAGCAGGCTCATCGAGACTTTGCTGCAATTGTTGGGTTGGCAGGTATTGCTTGTAGGACAGCAATTCGTCGCTTTCGAGGCTAGCGTCGGGTATTACAGTCGGGCGCAGGAATACGACGAGTTCAGACTTTGAATTTGAATCATTTCTTCCTGTAAAAACATTACCGGCCAAAGGAATATCAGACAACCCAGGTACCTTATCAGTGTTTTTACGAATTTCGTCTTGCATTAATCCGCCCAGAACTGCAGTACTACCGCTACCGATTTGCAGCATGGATTCCATTTCACGGACCTGGATTACCGGTATTTTGCTTTCTACACCCGCAGCTTTAATATCTGGATTAGGGTCTAAAACATCGCCTATCTTCCTGGATATCGTCGGCCTGACATTCACATTTACCAAGCCTGCCGCTGTAATCTGCGGGGTAACGCTCATGATTATGCCAACAGGAACTGTATTCGGAGTAGTCGTAAAGGTAGCCAATGTGCCGCCAACCGACCCGCCTACAGTTGATTGCTGTGCCTGGATAGTGAAATAAACAAGATTATCCACCACCTTAAGAACAGCTGTCTGATTGTTCAATACCATCAGTTTTGGACTTGATAGCACTTTAATATCACCAAATTGCTTCAACAGGCTAATTGAGGCTGCGATATTTCCCAAACCACTAACCGGATTGAAATATCCTGCAACAAAACCGGTGTTACCAGGCGTAATCTGAGGGCCCAGAGTCTGGTTAAAAGTAAATCCGCTACTTGCTCCTGCATTCCCAAGCCTGCTCCAGTCAATCCCTGCCTGGAAACCATCATTCAGAGTAACTTCCACGATCGTTGCTTCGATCAAAACTTGTCTTTTAACGCTGCTCATTACCACATCAATAAACTCACGCACCTTCTCATGCTGCTTGTTGGTACCGCGCACAGTAATAATGCCGGATTCACGATTTGATATCACAGTCGCAGCAAACAGGGTTTTATATTCTGCCCTTGCCTTTTCCCGATCCTCCGAGCTTGTCGTGTTGGCAGGCGAAATCGCTGCAGCGAGCGCGCCGGTCACGCCATCGGCACTTGGCACCGGCTGGGCAGACTGAGGACTGCCCTCACGCGTGATGATGACTTCCTTGTCTGTCTCGGCAAGCAGTTCCTTGATGTTCTTTTCCAGGTTTTCCCAGAAGCGGTTCTGCGACTCGCTGGTGACCGAGGTACGGGAGCTGTTGTTAGCGCCGCCGGATGCGCTGGTCGTGACACTGGTTCCGCCCGAGCCCGTCGTCGCACTCTGCCCCGTGCTCGATATCTCCGCCGCCGCACCGATAAACCCTTTGGTGTCGCGTGACATGTTCACATAATCAATCTTATAAGTCCTGAGTACAGGATGATCCGGCGTGATACTCAGCACATTGTTTTCAATCTTGTAGGTCAAATCCACCTGTTTGGCGAGGCGCTCCAGAATTGCCGGCAAGGTCTGGTCCACTGCATTGAGCGTCACACGGCCCTGAATGGCGGGATGAATATCGATATTAAGATTACTTTCGCGCGCCAGCGCAAAGAGGATTTCCTTGACCGGAACCTCGTTGACGACCACGCTGTAAGTCTGTTCTTTGGCTTTTGGGGTGGGTGGCGGAAGATAGGTGGTACTTTTAACCGGTTTGGGGATAGCGCCGGCGGCAGTTGGCGCCGCCTTCTGATTTTGCTGGGTTGCTTGACCGTCAATATGACCTGTAGATGGTGTGACTTTGCTTTGATGCGCGCAACCTGCCAAAGCCAGTGACACTGATATTGCCAACCATGTCATCCTTGTTTTTTTCATACGCGCGCGCACCATCTACATTTACCCTGTACCTCAGTTTATCCCACAATCGGCTTTAAACTGCAACACTAACTTATTGAACTGGCTTCGTTTCCTGCAATATTCCACCAATTGTTCGCAATTGTGGACGGTAGGAACGCAAAACTTCAGGCAGCCCACGCATCGCTTCCAGCGCTTGCTGACGATTCTGGTAGCTGCCATACAGCACGGAAATAAACGGCGTGTTGTTGACCAAGGTGCGATAAACATAAATGTTGTCGATCTCCACCTTACCGGCAAGCGACTCCAATTGCTTCTTCAACTGTTCATCGTTGGCGCTGCCCATCAACTGTATGCTGACAGTTGATGCTGGCTGCTGATTGAGCCATTGCTGGGTGACATTCAGCCTGTGCTCAAGAATATCCGCCGAACTGCCAGTGATTGGCGGCAGATCTGCGGCAGGTACCGGTTCCACTGGCATTGTAGTTTCTGCCGGCCGGCTCCCGGCTACAGCCTCCTCAACCTGAGCAGAGTCCACAGCGGGGACGGTGACTGACGCACTTGCTCCCGTCTGCCAGGCATTGATCAGGTACCCCAAAGCCAAGCCCAGAACCAGAATGGCAGCGGCCGCCAGATACGTCCTCCGTGTTTTGCCTTTTTTCAGCTGCTCGGCACCGAATTCGCTGTCTTTGATCGCCGCTTTCACATGCCGGGGCGTGATCTGATAGACATTGTCCGAAAACGCCGCAAGCAGAGCTTTATCGGCCAGTATGTTGATGCGCCTGACCAGGCCTTCGGACGATTTTGCAATCATACGGATGGCGGATTTGGAGAACAGGTGCGGCCCGAAATAGCCGGCCGCACGCAGGCGAAAGATGAGGTATGCACCCACCTCATCTTCGCCCAACGGACCCAGATTAAAACCATGGGTAATCCGCTCACGCAGCTGGCGAATCTGCGTTTCATTCAGGTTCACATCAAGCTCCGGCTGGCCAAAGAGCACAATCTGCAAGAGCTTGTCGTGTTTGGTTTCCAGATTGGAAAGCAGCCGAATCTCTTCCAGAGTCGCCAGCGGCATGCCCTGCGCCTCTTCAACAAAAATCACAACCTGTTTGCCTTCGGCATAGCGGTCCAGCAGATAGGTCTGCAACACCTGCATGACGCGCAAACGGTCTGCATTCTTCGGCAAATCGAGCTGCAGTTCAAACGCGATGGCATGCAGCACATCTTCCGGCGCGACACTAGGGTTGGCCAGATACACACTTTCGACCTTCTCCGGCAGCAGGGTTTGCAGCATGCGGCACAGCATGGTCTTGCCGCTGCCGACCTCACCCACCACTTTGATAATGCCCTCGCCGCTGGTGATGGCGTAGGTCAACGCGTCGAGAACGGCACCACGATTACCGCCGGAGAAAAAGAATTCCGTGTTCGGCGTGATTTTGTATGGAGGCTCTTTCAGGCCGAAATGGGCGTAATACATTATTGCTCTTGCATCTGCATGCGACTGTATAAGGTGGTTCGGTTGATACCCAGCAACTTGGCAGCCTGGCTGAGATTGCCGTGTGTGATTTTCAGCGCGGCATCGACATAGGCTTTTTCCCAGGTTTTCAACACCTGGTCCAGATTGACATTGGCCTGGGTTTGCAAATGACGCATCGCATGATTTGAGAGTGCCGCTTCATCGTTGAGTGAAGGCACGTCGCTGGATGCCATCATCTGCATCAGGTCGAGCTCAGCCGCCAACTGCACATCACTGACCGACTGCCCTGCATATTTGGCCGTCAGCCGGATGATGATATTGCGCAACTCGCGCACATTGCCGGGGAAATGGTAATCCAGCCAGCGCTGGCTGGCCCGGCTGTCAAATTTGAATGGTTTCCTGCCGGTTTCCCGTGCATAGAAATCGCTGTAGTAGTTCAACAGTTCGTATCTGTCCTCACCCAATTCGCGCAGTGGCGGTACACGTACCGTGAACACGCTCAGGCGGTGATAAAGGTCTATACGGAAGTTGGATGCACGCACTTCTTCACGCAAGTCACGATTGGTCGCCGCGATGATGCGAGCCTTGCTTTTGCGGGTCTGCGTTTCGCCGATGCGCTGGTATTCACCATTTTCCAGCACACGCAACAGTTTGGATTGCATTTCCAGCGGCAGCTCGCCGATCTCATCAAGAAACAGTGTGCCCTCGCCTGCATCCTCAAAATAACCGGTATGCGAAGCCTGCGCGCCGGTAAAGGCACCCTTGCCGTGGCCGAAAAGTATGGATTCCGCCAAGGTGGGCGAAATCGCCGCGCAATTGACGGAAAGATATGGCTGACGTGAATGACTGCTCAAACGGTGCAGGCAATTCGCCACCAGCTCCTTGCCGCTGCCAGACTCGCCTTCTATCAGCACAGGAAATGGCGCATCGGCGAATTGCGTGATCTGGGTGCGCAATATCTGCATCGGCAGACTCTCGCCGAGCAGACCGCAACTTTCCTGTTCCTTGCTGCCTTCGCTTCGTTCCGTGCGCTCGGCATCATGCAGCTTGAGGGCGTTTTGCAGAATCTCCTTCAGGCGGTCAACATCGCAAGGCTTGGGAATGAAATCCACGGCACCCAGTGCCATCGCATGCTTGACATTGACCTCCTCATTCTGGCCGGAAAGCACATGGATTTTCATGGTCGGCGAATGTGCCAGCAACTCACCTATCACCTTGAAGCCCTCATCCGGCTTGTGCGGCACCGGCGGCAAACCCAAATCGACCAGCGCCAGTGAGGGCGGCACTTCCAGTTGCCTGAGCAGGCTTTTCGCCTGGGCCCTGGATTCCGCGACATAAACGTCAAAATGCTTACTCAGCACATAATGCAGGGTATCGGTAATCAGGGGATCATCATCGATGATGATCAGTGAAGGGTTTTGTTCGGCCATCAGAGGGTCTTCCCGCGGCAATTATTAAATTATTATTTGAAACAGAAAGTAAGCAATTAACCACTCTAATATAACCGCAATGCCTTGCGGCATCAATCAGGTAAGGCTTTTTGCCAGCTACGGCAGCAGGCTGGACCCAAGGAAATGACTACCGATCAAGCAGATACTTGCCCTGTTCACAGCTCGCTCAAACTTTTAATGTGTGCCATCACACTACGGCCCAATGCATGCAAGGCATAACCGCCTTCAAGCGCTGACACGATGCGTCCACCGGCATGACGTTTCGCGATATCCTTTAATACTTCCGTCACCCAGAAATAATCCGCTTCCTGCAATGTCAGCCCTCCCATGTCATCCTCCCGGTGCGCATCAAACCCGGCAGAAATCAGGATC
The DNA here is from genome assembly GCA_002842135.1 of Betaproteobacteria bacterium HGW-Betaproteobacteria-8. The sequence goes on from PHCD01000012.1 coordinate 23,506, forward strand.
AGTTGTGGCTTGAACCGCTCCAGCGCAGGTATCCAATGCTCCGTCACTGCTGCGCGGAACTCCGCGCCAGAACTGCCGGCAGCTAGCGGCACATTGATGATGTGCTCATTGCTGCTTTCAGCACCGCTATGCGGATAATAGGGATGCCTGAAAGTAGAGCACAGCATCACGCGCGGATCATCATGAAATATCTCTTCCGTGCCGTTGCCGTGATGCACATCAAAATCGGCAATGGCTACACGCTCCAAACCGTGATGCTGCAATGCATGAGCCGCCCCTATGGCAACATTATTGAACAAACAGAAACCCGATGCGCTGGCGCGCCCTGCGTGGTGCCCCGGTGGACGCACACTGCAAAAGGCATTCTGCACCTGGCCAGCCATGACCAGATCCACACCCAGGATGACGGCGCCAACCGCATGCAAGGCAGCATCCAGGCTGTATGGGTTCATCAGCGTGTCGCCATCCAGCTCCACCAGCCCGGCTTCCGGTGATTGACTGAACACCCACTCGATATACTCTGGTGCATGCACCAGCGCCAGTTGATCCCTGCTTGCTGCCGGTGCCTCATAGTAGCTGAGCAAGTCCAGCAAGCCGGAAGCTATCAGCTGGTCGCGAATGGCATGTATGCGCTCCGAACTCTCGGGAAAAATCGGCCCCATGTCATGTTTGAGGCAGACCGCATGGGTGATGTAGGCAGTACTCATAACCCCTACAGCACCTTATTTACTTTTTTAACACTGTCGTCTTCAGGGTTGGCTTCTATACTGAAATTCAAGCGCTTCATCAGCTTCAGCATGCTGGCGTTGTTTTTAAGCACTTCGCCTTCCATGACCTTCAGGCCTTTAGAGCGCGCTGCATCCATCAATGCCGTCATCAGCTTGTATCCCAGGCCCTTGCCACGCATGCTGTCGGCGATAACCAGCGCGAAATCACAGCTATCCCCATCCGGATTGATGGCAAAGCGCGTTACGCCCAGCTCGATTTCCTGCCCCTGCTCTTCCGTCACCGCAAGCAAAGCCATCTCACGGCTGTAATCAATCTGTGTGAAGCGCACCAGCATGGACTCGCTCAACTCCTGCACACTGTTCATGAAGCGGAAGTAGCGCGATTCTTCAGACAGGTTGCGCACAAACTCCTGCTCTATCCTGGCGTCCTCCGGACGTATCGGTCGAATAACCACATCCGTACCGTCAGCCAGCTGCCAATTGCTGACCAGGTGTGTCGGATAAGGATAAATCGCCATGTGCGCATACCGGTCTGCGCTGGGTTGGCGGAACTCCACTACCACGCGCGCATCAGCCGCCAGAACGCCACTCTCATCCAGTATGAGTGGGTTGATGTCCATTTCCATCAGCATGGGTAGCTCACACACCATTTCGGACACCCGCAACAGCACACTTTCAAGCGCTTCCATATTGGCAGGCGGCATGTGACGGAAAGCACCCAGCATCTTGGCCACGTGCGTCCCCTGAATCAGGTCTTTTACCAGGAATGAATTCAACGGTGGCAACGTGACCGAGCGGTCACCCATGACTTCCACCGTAGTGCCACCAGCGCCGAATGTGATCAGCGGCCCAAAAACCGGATCGTTGGTTACACCCACCATCAGTTCGCGGCCGTTGGGCTTCACGATCATGGGCTCGATAGAGATCCCTTCCACGCGCGCCTCCGGCCGGTAACGCTTAACACTTTCGATAATTTCGTGATAGGCCGCACGCACTGCCTGTGCATTAGCCAAATTAAGCATGACGCCGCCAGCATCGGTCTTGTGCGTGATATCCGGTGAATTCACTTTCATCGCCACCGGAAAACCCAGCTGTTGCGCAATCAGCAAGGCCTCGTTCGGCGAATGCGCCACCAGTGTCTGCGCTACTGGAATATGAAAGGCCGACAACAGCGCTTTCGATTCCATTTCGCTCAACACCTTGCGTCTTTCCTGCAGCGCCCCCTCGATCACCATGCGCGCACCTTCCACGTCCGGTTCCAGATGATGGGACAACGGCCCCGGCATCTGCATCAGCAGTTTCTGGTTCTGGTAATAAGCGGTCAGGTAGGAGAACACCTCCACTGCCGGTTCCGGTGTGCGAAAACTGGGTTTTCTGGCGCGATTGAATGCCGCACGCGACTCGTCCACCTGCGCCCCGCCCATCCAGCAGGCAAGCAAAGGCTTGCTGTGCTGATTGGAAAGCTCAATGACCGCATTGGCCGCCTCCAGCGGTTTGGTCATCGCCTGTGGCGTCAATATGGTCAACACGCCATCTACACCGGGATCTTCCAGGCAGGCTTGCACTGCATACAGGTACCTATCGGATTGAGCGTCACCGATAATATCCACCGGATTACCGTGCGACCAGGTGGAAGGCAAGACCTGATTAAGCTGCTCCATGGTCTCATCCGACAACGTTGCCATCACCAGCCCCAGGTCTGCTGCACAGTCGGTCGCCATGACACCAGGCCCGCCACCATTGGTGACGATAGCCAAACGGTTGCCGGTAGGATGGAAACCGCAGGAAAGTGCCTTGGCGGCAGAGAACAGCTGGGTAATAGTCTGCACACGCACGACACCAGCCCGCCGCACTGCGGCATCGAAAGCATCGTCCGAACCCACCAAAGAGGCCGTATGCGACATGGCCGCTTTAGAGGAGACAGCATGACGCCCAACCTTGACCAGAATCACAGGCTTGATGCGCGCCGCCGCACGAATGCCGCTCATAAAACTGCGCGCATCGCGTATGCCTTCGATATAAAGCAGGATACTTTGCGTTTTTACATCAGAAATCAGGTAATCGAGAATTTCGCCAAAATCGACATCCAGTGACGAACCGAGCGACACCACGCTGGAAAACCCGACATCATTCGTTTGTGCCCAATCCAGGATAGCCGTGCACAAGGCACCCGATTGTGAAACAAAAGCAAGATTGCCAATATTGGCGCTGCCCTTGTTGAAAGTCGCATTGAGGCCGATATCCGGTCGCATCACACCAAGGCAATTCGGCCCGATCAGACGTACGCCATAGCGCTGCGCACTCTCGAGCACCGCATGTTCCAGCGCCTTGCCCGCTTCCCCGGCCTCTCCAAAACCCGCGGTAATAATAACTGCGGCCTTGACCTGATGTTTTCCGCACTCTTCAATGATGTCAGGCACTGTCTGCGCAGGCGTTGCAATCACTGCCAGTTCAACTGGCTCGGAAATTTGGGCAATGGAAGCATAAGCCTTGCAACCCTGCACCTCGGCATGCACAGGATTGATTGGGTAAAGTGCGCCCTGATAGCCACTTTGCAACATGTTCTGAAACACAACCTGCCCGACCGAATCCACCCGATCACTGGCACCAAATACGGCAACTGATTTGGGCGCAAAAAGAGGCTTAAGGTGATGCTGACTCATGATTTTATGACCGCCGCTTGGAGATTTCTTTATCTTAGCGCATTGCAATCAGTTTGCCAGACACAATGATGCGAACCCGCGAAAATCAGGCGACAGGGTATAACTAATCAGGAAGGCTGAATATTGATGTGAACAACAAAGAGATGGGGTGGCTGATGGGGCTCGAACCCACGACAACTGGAATCACAATCCAGGGCTCTACCAACTGAGCTACAGCCACCATTGAGACTGATGAACATCAGAAACTTGGCCTGCCCGACAGGAATCGAACCTGTAACCCCCAGCTTAGAAGGCTGGTGCTCTATCCGATTGAGCTACGGGCAGATTGTCGGGCAA
>PHCD01000104.1 GCA_002842135.1 Betaproteobacteria bacterium HGW-Betaproteobacteria-8
GCTGAAACCGCTGGCGGCTGTACTCGTCGCATAGCGTGCGTAATACCAGCTCGAATCGACGAAGGTGTCCATGGTGTCGGTTTCGCGTTTGGCCGGTTTACCGCACTTGGGGCAAGTGCAGTTGATGAAATCTTCGCGCTTGTTGAGCGGGTTGCCGGAGCCGTCCGGCACGCAATCCTCCGGCAGCTTCACCGGCAATTGGTCATCCGGTACCGGCACATCGCCGCAGCTATCGCAGTGGATGATGGGGATGGGACAGCCCCAGTAACGCTGGCGGGAGATACCCCAGTCACGCAGGCGCCAGTTGATTTGCTTGTCGCCCAGGTTTTTGGCCTTGAGGTCGGCGGCAATCGCATCCACCGCAGCCTCATAGTTGAGGCCATCGTATTTGCCGGAGTTGACGCAGACGCCGCGTGCCTTGTCGCCGTACCATTCCTGCCAGCCATCCAGTGAGAAGCTCTCACCTTCGATAGCAATGCTCTGTTTGATGGTGAGATCGTATTTCTTGGCAAACTCGAAATCGCGTTCATCATGTGCAGGTACCGCCATCACCGCACCTTCGCCGTAGCTCATCAGCACGTAGTTGCCGACCCAGACTGGCACTTGTTCGCCGGTCAGCGGATGCGTTACGGTGAGGCCGGTGTCCATGCCTTCCTTTTCCATGGTGGCGATATCGGCTTCCATTACCGAGCCCTGTTTGCACTTCTCGATGAAAGCAGCGAGTTCAGGATTGGATTTGGCTGCGAGGGTCGCCAGCGGGTGCTCGGCGGCAACTGCGCAGAAGGTTACGCCCATGATGGTGTCGGCGCGGGTGGTGAACACCCATAGCTTGCCGTCATCAATCAGCTGGCCGTTGTCGCTGATGTCGTGCGTGAAGGCGAAACGCACACCGACACTCTTGCCGATCCAGTTGGCCTGCATGGTCTTCACGCGCTCAGGCCAGCCAGGTAGTTTGTCGAGGTCATCCAGCAATTGCTGGGCATGCCCGGTGATGTTGAGGTAGTAGCCGGGGATCTCGCGTTTTTCCACCAGTGCGCCGGTGCGCCAGCCGCGGCCGTCGATCACTTGCTCGTTGGCCAGCACGGTCTGGTCGACCGGGTCCCAGTTCACCACTTGCGTTTTCTTGTAGGCGATGCCTTTTTCCAGCATGCGCAGGAACAGCCATTGGTTCCATTTGTAGTATTCCGGCTGGCAGGTCGCCAGTTCGCGGCTCCAGTCGATGGCAAAGCCCAGTGACTTCAGCTGCTTTTTCATGTAGGCGATGTTGTCGTACGTCCATTGCGCCGGTGGCACCTTGTTCTGGATCGCAGCATTCTCGGCTGGTAACCCGAACGCATCCCAGCCCATGGGTTGTAGCACGTTAAAGCCCTTCATGCGGTGATAGCGCGACAGTACATCGCCGATGGTGTAGTTACGCACGTGCCCCATGTGCAGCTTGCCGCTGGGGTAGGGGAACATGGAGAGGCAATAGTATTTTGGTTTCGAATGATCCGGCTCGGCACGGAAAGCTTTACTGTTTTCCCATTGTTGCTGCGTGGATTGTTCGATTTCGCGGAATGGATACTGCTGTTGCATGAGGGTTCGGATTCTTGAATTTTAGATACCCGGATTATACCTCGAAGGGGCAGGGCTTGCGTTTGGCTTGATGCCTACCTTTCTGATATCGACAGCAACTTGTATGTTTGTTCTGGCAGTTAATCCGGGCACCGATGGTCAAGCTGTTTGGCCTTGACCTCGAATCAGGCAGATGCGCTATTGTGCGATCCCAAGATTTTCGTCATTCGGTTTGAATAGCAGATTCAACTCGCGCAAGGCGGCAAAAGTTTCAGCATCATCTGGCACCGGCAAGGGCAGGGATTGCAGAATGGCACGCTCAATGGCGTCGTCGCAACTTGCGACCCCACTGCTTCTTAGTATTCTCGGTGGTTTTTCCAGGTTGCCGTCAGGCTTCAGGCTGATGGCGAATTCAATCTCTGGCAGCGCCGTCCTGCACAGGTCGCGATTGACATTCTGCTGGATTTTGCTGGCAATCATGGCGATATGGTTGGTAATCGCACTGCTTCTACCAGTTCCGCCTCCGCCATAGCCCCCGACACCATAGCCGCCAAAACCACCGGCACCTGCATTTGAGCTGCCATAGCCGGAATAGCCTCCGCTGCTGCCGGGCGATCCTTTCATATCCTCCCTAAGCAGTGAACGCTGAAATTGACGCCAACGATCTGCCGGTTTGCTTTTTACAGGTGGCGTAATCCGGACTGGCCGTGGTTCGGGTTTTTCTTGTCTGAGCTCTGCCTCAGGCAATGGCTTCAATGCTTCGCTAAGCTCCCTGATTTCATCCGTGTCATCCTGCATTTCATTCGGCGCATCATCACCAATGCTAGTGCCTGAACCCGAACCTCCGGATGCGGCAGGGCCGCCAGCACCGGAAGAGAATGGCAGGAATTCAGCGGTGGCATCAATACTGATTGTGCGCTGCACGGGAGAAGGGTTTGTCATGGGCAGCATTTCAAGCACGACATAATGAAGTGCTAATGAAATGAGCAGGGCAGCAAAATAGGTGAATTTTTCCGCTGGGTCTTGCCCGTGAAAGAAGAAATTACTGATGGATTTTCTCCTGGGTGTAACTGAGCGACGAGTACTTTGCCTGGGCTTTGTCGAAGGCAGCTCCAAAGGCTGGAATCTTTGTTTGAGCCGGACAAAAGCCTCTGGAGAGTTTCACGCTCATGCGTGCTGCCGGGGTTTTTGGGGTTAGCTCAGCTCAGCTATGACCGGATTATAAAGTCTAATGTCAGGTTGTGGTTAACGCATGGTTGCGTTCATGGGAGCCATGTATGGGGAGGTGGGTTTCATGATGTGGCGAATAATAAAAAAGCACCCCGCAGGATGCTTTTTTGTCTGGAACAAACGGAAAGACTTATTCGCCGATCTGCCAAACTACTTCTTCTGCGTTGCTCAGTTTGCCGGTAATGGCATCGACTTCAACTTCAAGCAACTTGCCGTCAGCCGTCTTGATATCGAATTCGTAGGCGATACTGCCATCGGACTCCACTTCATATTCAGTCTTCATGACTGCACCTGGGTGTTTTGCCAGTGCAGTTTTCAGGGCAGCATCCAGGCTGACTTTAGCTTTGGAAGTGAACGCGGTGTCATCGGCGGTTGTTTCGCCTTCTGATTCGAGGATTTTGCCGGTCTTGGCGTCGCATTCGACTTCTTTTTGCTTGCCGTCATTAGCGTCGATATCGACTTCGTATTGTGCCTTGCCATCTTCGATTTCGGAGCGAATGGATGTCAGCTTGCCTGGGAACTTGGCTTGTGCTGCAGCGACGCAATTGTCGATGGCATTTTTGCTGTTGTGTTTGTCAGCGTAAGCAGCGGGCGCAATAAACATGGATGCCAATGCAATGGCGATGAGGGTTTTGTTCATGATGAACTCCTTATTATTGATGGGAAATTGGTGGGATTTGGATATGGATTATAGGCTAATTGCGCCATAAAGTAAATGTAACTTATTGATTACATTGGAATATGGCTATATATAACCAACTTTAGGAAGAAGTGGTTGTATACAACCATTTTTGGCATTTTTTGTCGATAGGCGTGGTAACTATCGGGTGGAATTGAGCATCTATTGTGATGCCAGAGTCTGGGAAATGATTGAAATATGAGGGAGATCAAGGCAACAAAAAAGCCCTTGCCGGGCTTTCCTGTCGATGAACTGACTGAAACTAAGGTCAGGCGAGGGCTTCAAAAATCTGTTTCTTGATGTCCTCAACTGCGCCTATGCCGGTAATCCTGACGTATTTAGGGGCTTTTTCGCTACTTTTCGCCCAATCGGAATAATAGTTGACCAGCGGTTTGGTTTGGCTGTGATAAACCTCCAGACGCTTCATGACGGTTTCTTCCTTGTCATCATCGCGCTGCACCAGGTCTTCGCCAGTCACGTCATCCTTGCCTGCAACCTTGGGCGGGTTGAATACAACGTGGTAAGTGCGGCCGGAGGCGAGATGCATGCGGCGCCCGCTCATGCGCTGGATAATTGCTTCATCCGGCACGTCGATTTCAACAACATAGTCGATGTCGACACCGGCCTGTTTCATGGCTTCAGCCTGCGGAATGGTGCGCGGGAAACCATCGAACAGAAAGCCATCCTTGCAGTCTGCATCTTTGATGCGTTCCTTGATCATGCCGATGATGACTTCATCTGGCACCAGGCCGCCTGCGTCCATGAATTTCTTGGCTTCCAGCCCAAGTTGGGTGCCTGCTTTGATCGCTGCACGCAGCATATCGCCGGTGGAGATTTGTGGAATGTTGAATTTTTCCTTGATGTATGTAGCTTGGGTGCCTTTGCCAGCCCCCGGTGCGCCTAATAGTATGAGTCTCATAAAAAGCTCTCCCTTCTGAAGGGGGGGATTATATCAGGCGAGGCTGCTATCAGGCGTTTTGGCGTGACAGGTAAAACAGGAAGGTTTTCTGCGCGTAGCTGTGAATCCAGCCCAAGTGCGGTGAATCCGGCGTCGTCGAGCAGCACCTTGAGCGTGTTGCGCAAGGTCTTGCGCCGTTGACCGAAAGCCGCTTGCACGGCACTTGCGAACAAGGTTTCATCCGTGGCCGGATACGGCAGTTTGGCATACGGTACTGCACGGACGAACGCCGACTCGACTTTTGGCGGCGGGTCGAACGCCTCTGGCGGCACGGTCAGCAGATATTCCATCTGCAGACGGTATTGCAGCATGACCGATAGGCGACCATAGGCAGGCGTGGATGGCGCGGCAACCATGCGCTCGACGACTTCCTTTTGCAGCATGAAGTGCATGTCGGTAATGGCGTCGACATTATCGAGCAGGTGAAACAGGATGGGGGTCGAGATGTTGTAAGGCAGGTTGCCGACAACCCTGATGTGTTGCAAACCGGCGGCGCTTGCGTTTTTGCCGGTGTCTTCCCCCTTGGCTGTCATCTCCGGTTTTTCAGAGGATTCCAGGAGGCTGCCAAAATCGAATTTCAGCGCGTCTATATTGTGGATGCTGATCTTCTCAGCCGGGTAGTGGCTTTGCATCCAACTGACGATATCCCGGTCCAGTTCGACCACATGCAGGTGCTTCAGTCTTGCCAGCAACGGTTGCGTCATTGCTCCCAGTCCTGGGCCGATTTCCACCATGAGGTCGTCTGGTTGCGGATTGATGGCCTCGATCAGGCTGTTGATGATGGCGCGGTCGGTCAGGAAATTCTGGCCGAAGCGTTTTTTTGGGATATGTTTCATTGGTGTTTACTGGAGGTTTTATGTGTGAGCTCAATAGCGAGCTCAATGGCGGCAAGCAGGCTGCCGATTTCGATATTGCCCTTGCCTGCCAAATCAAGTGCCGTGCCATGGTCAACCGAGGTGCGGATGATGGGAAGCCCCAGCGTCACGTTGATTCCACCGCCGAAACTGGCGTGTTTAAGCACGGGCAGGCCCTGGTCGTGATACATCGCCAGTACGCAGTCCGCATTTTCCAGATGGTGCGGGGTAAATAAGGTGTCGGCAGGTAACGGGCCGATCAGGTTCATGCCTTCCGGTCTTAGTTTTTCCAGTACAGGAGTAATTACCGTGATTTCTTCCGTGCCGAGATAGCCACCCTCGCCGGCATGTGGGTTCAGTCCGGCCACCAATATGCGCGGATGGGCAATGCCGAACTTTTGCACCAAGTCATGATGCAATATGCGGATGGTGGTTTCCAGGCTCTCTTTGGTGATGGCCTGGCTGACGTCCTTCAATGGCAGATGGGTGGTCGCCAGTGCGACACGCATACCGCCGCCAACCAGCATCATGACCACCTGTTGGGTCTTGGTGTGTTCTGCGAGAAACTCCGTATGGCCGGTAAATGCAATCCTGGCCTGGTTGATGATGCCTTTGTGTACCGGTGCGGTGACCATGGCGTCAAAGCGGCCATGCACACAGCCTTCCAATGCGGTAGTCAGCGTACTGAGCACGTACTGACTGTTTGCACAGTTGAGCTTTCCCGGCACAACTGCTTGTGATGTGGCTTGGTGCAACACATGCAAGGTGCCGTCGCCTTTGTGGGCGGAGTCCTGGCTGCGATCGATGTTCAGTGTCAGGCCCAGTGCATTTGCACGTTGCTGTAACATGATCTCGTCGGCAATCACGGTGATTTCGGCCGGAATGGCCCGGTGTGCCAGCATCACGCAAAGATCCGGCCCTATGCCGGCTGGTTCTCCGGCAGTGATTGCGATGCGGGGCAGGGAGGTACTCAATGGACTGATTCGCCTCTTGTATGGGGTCGCTTAATACTTGTCTTCAAGATGCAACTCGACATAGGCGCGGTCGCGCAGTTCACGCACCCAGTCCTCGTAAGCCTCTTCTGCCTTGCGTGTGCGGATTTCCTGGCGCGCCTTGAATCTGGCGGCTTCCTTGGTCATATCCTGCTTGCGGCGTTCCTGTACCTGAATGATGTGGTAGCCGAAAGGCGTGCGCACTGGTGCGCTGATTTCACCTGGCGCCAGCAGGTTCATGGCTTGTTCAAATTGCGGCACGGTGTCGCCCGGGCTGACCCAGCCCAGGTCGCCACCGTTATTGGCTGAAGCGTCTTCCGAGTATTGTCGTGCGAGTTCGGTGAAATCCCCACCATTGTCCAGGCGTTCCTTGATCATGATCATTCTTTGCTGGGCATCGCTTTCGGAGACGATTTCACTTAGTTTTACCAGGATGTGCCTGAGCTTGGTCTGCTCAACGACCAAAGGCGAGCTGCCGCCACGCCGGTCGGTCATTTTCAGGATATGGAAGCCATTCGGGCTACGCAATATGGGCGTCAGGTCTCCCGGTTGTATAGACTTGAGTGCCTCATTGAATAGCTCGGGGATTTGTGTTGAAGTTTTCCAGCCGAGCTTGCCGCCTTCCAGTGCATTGGGGGCATCCGACATGCTGGCAGAAACTTCTGCGAAATTGGTGCCATCCTGCAATTGTTTCAGCGCTTTTTCAGCTTTCTCACGTAGTTTTTGCAATTCTTCCGGCGAGCCTTCTTCCGGTGTTCGAATCAGGATATGGGAAATTTCAAACTCGTCCTGGATGTCGCCGCGTGAGGATTGTGTGGTCAGGTAATTGTCGATTTCAGCCTCGGTGACATTGACACGGTTGTCAACCTCACGTTCGCGTAATCTGGCGATGATGATTTCGTTACGAATATCCTCGCGGAATTTACGATAACTGATGCCTTCCTGTTCCAGTGCCGCGCGGAACTCCGGTACATTCATTTTGTTCTGTTCGGCGATTCGTTCCACGGTTTTGTCGAGTTGTGTGTCGTCTACGCGCACACCAGTCTGGGCGGCATATTGCAGCAGAAGCCGGTCATTGATCAGGCGTTCCAGGATCTGTTTTTGCAGGACATCTGTTGGCGGCATGTTGCCACCTTGTTTTTCAAGTTGGCTGCGGACGGTCTGTATGCGATCTAACAGTTCATTTTCCGTAATAACAACCTGGTCAACGACCGCAACGATGCGGTCGATTTTCTGGATTTCGCCGTCTTCTGCATGTGCCGCAGTTAAACTCAAGCCCGGGCAAAGCAGCAGTGTCAGCGTGATAAAGCGGAATAGCGATAACTTCATGGGTATATTACTCATTAGTAAGTTCGTAAGAGTTGTCTATTTCCCCGCTTGGACTGTAGCCGGGGATGCCACGTTTCAGCAGCGATAGTGGATTAGAGCCGATTGAGGTCAGTCCGCCAAGCTCAAGCTGGAAGAATATGGCGTAGTTGGCATCTGCAGTTGCGGTGGATACACGCTGTAGCACAGAGCGGGCTTGCCAGCACCCGGCGTCGTATTCGATACCTGCAAGGCCTTCAATTGGTTGATTCTCAAACAGGGAATAGTTCCAGCGTCCCATACTGTACCAACCATGACCCAGCGGCCATTGGCCGGAGACATTGATTTGTTCCAAACGGTCCTTCGTATAGCGGTAACTCAGGTTTAACACTTTACCCGGTTCGGGGTTGTAGCGTGCACCAATATTCGATTTTACTGTGGTTGACTGGTCCGTGTTGTACTGCCAGCCGGCATCCACATTCCAGTCGTTGGTGAGTCTGGCGGTGACGACAGCCACGATATCTGAGCTGTTGTTGGTTCTTGGCGCAACACCCGGCATGGTCACTTTCTGGTCAGAGAAATAGAAGCGCTGGCCCAGTGTAGCGGCAAAACGCTGCAGGCCGGTATTGGCATCAATCATGCGGGTAGTAAAAGCCAGGCTTAACTGATTGGCATCATTGACGCGGTCATTGCCGGTGAACTGATTTTCCATGAACAAGGTGCCAAGGTTGAGGTCGGCCTCAGCGGTATCGAATACCGGGAACATGGATTGATCCTGGTGTGGGATATATACATAGAACAGTCGAGGTTCCAGGGTTTGTGTATACCGGTTGTTTACAACCTTGACGTCCCGATCAAAGAACAAGCCGCTGTCCAGGCTGAAAATGGGCAGGCTTCTATTGTCAGATTCGTAGTTGCCCGACTCAAAGGTCTCACCTGCAGAATTTTTGAATATGAAGGATTCGTTGTCCAAGTCGTACGTGGTGTAATGCACGCCAAATTTTGGCGTGATATACCCATAGGGTTTTGCAAACGGAACACTCACGCTTGGGTAAGCGGTAAAGCGATTGCCGGTAACGTTGGTTTCAAGCAGATTGCTATTGCCCAAACCCAATCTGAAAGGTTCGTCCTTTTTGCGATCGAAACTTACCCATTGGGTATAGAGTTTGGTATTTGCCAGTTCCCAGTCTTTATCTCCATTCAGCGTTAACTGAGGGAGTCGTTCATAAGGGAATGAGAAGGCATCCAGTGTCTGGTATTTTTGCACTAATCCGTTAAAAGCCCAGACTTCGTCTTTGTAATTTACAAAGGCCTGTTGCGGCAGGTTGACGCGACTGGTGACCGTGATTCGTGTTGAGAGCTCTGAGAAGTATTCATCATCTGACACTTTTTCAAGGTTGTAGCCGCCCGACCAGCCGCGGCCAAAGTTGTGTCGATGGTTTAGATTGACATAATAGCGATTGTCACCGGAAATGCTGTCTGAGGGCAGGTATTCCGCGCTACTCGTTCCAGAATAGTTTTCATCC
>PHCD01000105.1 GCA_002842135.1 Betaproteobacteria bacterium HGW-Betaproteobacteria-8
CGATGTCAGACATCTAAATACCCCTTTTAAATATTCAAGCTTATAAAACTCGAGACATTCTAACAAAAGTCCCAAGGAATTCAAAAATCTTAAATGCGCCTGGTTTCAGTCGCATCAAACCATTAACATACCGCCGTTCACATGCAGGGTTTCGCCAGTGATGTAAGCTGCTGCAGGTGAAGCCAGGAAGGCGACTGCAGCGGCGATTTCTTCTGCCTGACCAAGCCGGCCAGCCGGAATGTGCTGAAGCAGCGCTTGTCGTTGTTCCTCTGGCAGTTCGCGAGTCATATCCGTATCAATAAAGCCTGGAGCCACACAGTTTACCGTAATTCCACGGCTGCCGAGTTCTGCTGCCAGGGATTTGCTGAAACCTGTCATGCCGGCTTTTGCGGCGGCATAGTTGGTTTGACCAGCGTTGCCCATGTGGCCGACAACGGAGGAAATATTGATGATGCGGCCGCTACGCGCTTTCATCATAGGCCGGATTACGGCCTGTGACATGCGGTAAACGGACTTCAGGTTGGTGCCGATGACGGCATCCCAGTCTTCATCCTTCATGCGCATCAGCAAAGTGTCGCGGGTGATACCGGCATTGTTCACCAGTATGCTCACATCGCCGAACTGTTCGGCGACCGCCTTCAGCAGTTGATCGATCTGGGCGGCATCATTGACGTCCAGCGCCATGCCCATACCCTTGATCTGATTTTGTTGCAGCGCTTGGGAAATCTGTTCGGCACCGGGCGCGGATGTTGCCGTACCAATGACGACGGCACCCTGCTTGCCCAGTTCGCGGGCAATTGCCGCCCCGATACCGCGGCTGGCACCAGTTACCAGTGCGATTTGTCCATTGAGCATCTTCTCTCCTCGAATACTGAAATTCTTATTATATTGATATGCCGTTATTGACCGAACTGTGCACTGGCTTCATCCATGGCATCGAAGCTGGTCAAGGCGATGCAAGGCAGTTCGGCAACGATACGTTTGGTCAGGCCGGCCAACACCTTGCCCGGACCGCATTCGGCGCTGGCAAGCGCACCGCCTGCATGGATATGCTGCACAGTCTCCACCCAGCGCACCGGGCTGTAAAGCTGACGCACCAGCGCGTCCTTGATTTTCTCAGGTTCAGTATAAGCAGCTACATCCGCATTGTGAAGCACGGGAATACTGCCGGCAGACATGGGGACGGCTGCAATGTAGCGCGCGAACTCCTCTGCCGCTGGCTTCATCAGCGCGCAATGCGATGGCACGCTGACCGGCAATGGCAAGGCGCGTTTAGCTCCCTTGGCTTTTGCGGCTTCCATGCCACGTTCGACAGCAGACTTATGTCCGGCAATCACGACCTGGCCTGGTGAATTCAAATTGACCGCTTCCAGTACCTCACCCTGCGCCGCTTCAGCACAGACGGCGCGCACAGTTTCGTCACCCAGGCCAAGAATCGCAGCCATGGCACCTACCCCTTCAGCCACCGCGTTCTGCATCACCTCGGCACGGTAGCGCACCAATGGCAGTGCGTCTTCATAGCTGATCACACCTGCCGCGACCAGTGCCGTATATTCACCCAGGCTGTGCCCGGCCATGATGCTTGGCTGCTGGCCATTGCGTGACTGCCACAAACGCCAGGTGGCAACACCAGCGGCCAGCATCAGCGGCTGGGTATTTGTGGTCTGATTCAGTAGTTCATTGGGTTCAGTGGCCATCTGCCAGAAATCCTGACCCAGGATTTCAGATGCCTCAGCAAAAGTTGCCTTGATAATTGCGTCGTCACCAAATCCTTGCATCATGCCTACGGATTGAGAACCCTGGCCGGGAAAGAAAAAAGCAAATTTCATCTGGTTTCTCTTGGTAATTTAGGTGCTAATTCAGGATATTTCAGTGGGAAGGACGGAATCAAGCCGTTCTTAATACTTCATTAAAACAGAACCCCAGGTGAAGCCGCCACCAAAAGCTTCCATCAGAATGGTTTCACCGCGCTTGATTCTGCCATCGCGGACAGCGACATCGAGCGCCAGCGGAATGGAGGCGGCTGAAGTGTTTCCATGCTCACCGACGGTCACAACGACACGATCCATGCTCATGCCCAGTTTTTTGGCAGTAGATTGCAATATACGGATATTGGCCTGATGTGGCACCAGCCAGTCGACGTCGGATTTCTGTAAGCCGTTGGCATCCAGTGTTTCATCGACGATCGCATCCAGAGTGTTGACGGCGACCTTGAACACGGAATTGCCTTCCATATAAATGGTACCGCAGCCGTCCTTCTTGGAAACGCCGCAAGCCACATTGAGCAGATGGGCATAACTGCCATCGGCATGCAAATGTGTGGAAAGAATGCCCTGTTCGTCACTGCCCTTCAGGATAACCGCACCTGCACCATCGCCCCAGAGGATGCAATTGCTGCGATCAGTCCAGTCGGTGATGCGTGACATGGTTTCTGCACCAATAACAAGTACACACTTGGCGCCACCGCACTTGATGAAATTGTCGGCCGTAGCCAGCGCATAGACAAACCCGCTGCAAACCGCCTGAATATCAAAAGCCGGACAATTGGATATACCGAGCTTGTCCTGAACCAGGCAGGCGGTACTTGGGAAAACGCGGTCAGGCGTTGTCGTGGCCACGATAATCAAGTCAATTTCACTGGCATTAACATCTGCCGCAGCCATCGCCCTGCGCGCAGCCGCAACCGACAGGTCACTGGTAAATTCACCATCTGCAGCAATATGACGCTGACGGATGCCAGTACGACTGACAATCCACTCATCCGTCGTATCTACCATCTTCTCCAGGTCAGCGTTAGTTAAAATCTTTTCCGGCAAATAGCTGCCAGTTCCTGCAATACGTGAATACTTCATGCAATCTCTTTCGATGCAGATTCGGCCTGCGCCGTCGAAACGGCATGTGGTTTGATATGTTCGATTTCCAGCTGCTCGGTGATTCTGCGCAGAACCCCGCTTCTCGCCTCTTCAGTAGCCGCTTTAATGGCAAACTGGAACGAAAAATCATCAGCCCCGCCATGGCTCTTGACCACGATACCGCGCAAACCCAGAAAACTGGCACCGTTATAACGACGAGGATCCAGGCGTCGCTTGAAAGACTTGAGTACCGGCATCGCCATTAATGCCATTAATTTGGTAAGCCAGCTGCGCTTGAATTCCGCAATAAGGAATTTGCTCATCATCTGGGCCACGCCCTCCGATGTTTTCAATGCCACATTGCCAACAAAACCATCACAAACCACCACGTCGGTCGTACCTTTGTAGATGTCGGTGCCTTCCACATTGCCGTAGAAGTTAAGGTGGCTGGCGCGCAGCAACTCCCCTGCTTGTTTGACAACCTCATTACCCTTGATGTCTTCAGAACCGATATTTAACAAGCCGATGGAAGGACGCTCTTTATGCTCGACACAGGAAACCAGCATGGCGCCCATTACTGCAAATTGCAGCAGATGTTCCGGTGTGCAGTCGGCATTGGCACCAAGATCCAGCATATAGGTCGTGCCTTTTTGATTCGGCAATATGGCAGCAATGGCCGGACGGTCGATGCCAGGCAGTGTTTTTAGCACAAAACGGGCAGTTGCCATGAGAGCCCCGGTGTTACCGGCACTCACACAGGCGTTAGCCTCGCCGCTCTTGACCAGATTGATGGCAACGCGCATGGAAGAGTCTTTCTTGTTCTTCAATGCGCCTTGCGGGGACTCATCCATGGTCACCACTTCGCTTGCGTGATGTATGCGCAAGCGAGGGCCTGGCTTAGCACCTTTGGCTCGCAATTCCGCTTCGATAGCCTCTGACAGGCCCACCAGGATAATGTTGAGTTCGTCGTCCTGCTTCAACGCTTCAAGCGCAGCAGGTATCGTGACATGCGGGCCATGATCACCCCCCATGACATCGATAGCGACAGTGATATCCATGTTCGCTATTTAGATTCCGGAAATAGAAATGATAAAAACAGTTAGCGGGTGAAATTCACCCGCCATGCTGATTTTAATGAGGATTACTCGCCCTTGGCAGGCAATACCTTACGGCCACGGTAGTAGCCATTTGGGCTAACGTGGTGACGCAGATGAGTCTCACCAGTGGTTGGCTCAACAGCCAGTGCCGGGTTGGTCAGAAAATCGTGTGAACGATGCATGCCACGCTTGGATGGTGACTTCTTGTTTTGTTGAACGGCCATAATAATGCTCCTGTAAATACTTCTTTAATTTAGCTCCGCCAGTCTACTTTTTACTTTTAAGCAATTCCAACTTGGCGAATGGATTTGGTTTTTTATACTCATTTGAATTGTTTTCATTAACGCACTCACCCTCTTCGTGTTTTGGGGCAATAGGCAACGCCAACAACAATTCATCTTCTATCAATTCAAGCACAGGCATCTCTACCTGGATTGACAAATAATCTTCGTCATCGCTTTCATCTTCTGGCGCAGGCATTTCAGATTCATTCCGCACCAATATAAAGCGCGTATCAATCGTCACTTCATGCTCAAAAGGTTGCAAGCATCGCTGACAAGTCAGGTTCAAACTCCCCTGCACCCGCAGCTGAATATAGGCGGTATTGTTTGAATCCTTACCGCCCCACAACTTACAATCCAACTGCCCGGCCGTGTTGACCAGCATGTCTGCAAGTCGTGAAAATTGCAAAACCGGGATTATATCATGAATTTCAAGCGCTTTCTGCGCAAACTCAATGTTGTTAATCACCGTGCCCTGATTGATTGATGCAGCCATAGGGGGCGCATGATAT
>PHCD01000106.1 GCA_002842135.1 Betaproteobacteria bacterium HGW-Betaproteobacteria-8
AGCCCGATGTCATTTTGTGGCTCTCTTGTATTTGTTACCGGTTAGTGGCTATGCCCGTGCGCCGGTAAGAATACTGAATACATTCATTTAGTTTCGCGCCCATCCAAGCTTGACTCATTCATTTGAGCCGGCTTCGACCATGCGTTTGCTTGCGCCTTTTCAGCCTGAACGGCTGACTATCATTTTTAAGGAAATACTACGTGTCATTAGAAAACACCAGTTTTGAAAACCTGGATTTAAATCCTGCCATTCTGCGCGCACTTGAAGAAGCCGGTTATGTGAACCCTACACCAATCCAGGCACAAGCCATCCCTGAAGTACTGGCCGGCCACGACCTGATGGCCTCCGCCCAGACCGGCACCGGCAAGACCGCTGCCTTCATCCTGCCAGCTTTGAACCTGCTGGCAACACCGCATCCTTCCAAGAGCCGCGGCCCACGTATTCTTGTTTTGACCCCGACACGTGAATTGGCTGGCCAGGTTAACGAAGCTGCACGTAAATATGGCAAGTTCATTCGTGCACGCACCGTCAGTATCGTCGGTGGCATGCCCTACCCGCTGCAAAACAAGCTGCTGAGCCAACCACTGGATATCCTGGTAGCGACTCCCGGCCGTCTGCTGGATCACATGGAACGTGGCCGTATTGATATGTCCCGCCTGCAGATGTTGATCCTGGACGAAGCCGACCGCATGCTGGACATGGGTTTTATGCCTGATGTCGAGCGCATCTGTAACGCCCTGCCGGCAGAACGCCAGACTTTGCTGTTCTCCGCTACGCTGGACGGCAACATCGGTAACATCGCCCGTCAGATTCTGCGCAACCCAAAGACCATCCAGGTTGCCGCACAGAAAGAAAAACACGCCAACATCGAACAGCGCCTGCACTTTGTTGACGACATGAACCACAAGAACAAGCTGCTGGAGCACCTGCTGATCGGCGCAGAAGTGAACCAGGCTATCGTCTTCACTTCGACCAAGCGCCACGCTGACCTGCTGGCTGAAGACCTCTATGCCGCCGGTCACAAGACCGCTGCGTTGCATGGCGATATGACCCAGGGCGCACGTAACCGCACACTGACCAAGCTGCGTCATGGCGATGTCAAGGTGCTGGTTGCGACGGATGTCGCTGCACGCGGTATCGACGTGCACGGCATCACCCACGTCATCAACTACGACCTGCCGAAATTCGCCGAGGACTACGTCCACCGTATCGGCCGTACCGGTCGTGCCGGTAACATGGGTGTGGCTGTGTCATTCGCGTCACACGCAGACCGCTACCAGGTACGCAAGATCGAGCAGTTCACCGGTCAGCGTATCGAAGCCACAGTGATTGAAGGTTTCGAGCCGAAACGTCCTGCCCCACGCATGGATGGCCCGGGTGAACGTCCACGCACCGGCAAAAAACCAGGTGGCGGCTACAAGGGCCGTTCACAAGGCGCACAAGGCTATCGCGGCGACAACCAGAACCGTTCAGCTAATCCCGGCCAGAGTTTCGGTGACCGCAAACCTGCCGGCAACAGCAACCGTCAGGATGCCGGTCGCGGCAATGGTCCTTTTACTACCCAGAAACGTAACGAAGGCGGCCGCAGCAACAGCGCAAGACGCCCACGTACTTTTGCATAAATGATGACTGTAAATACAGGAAACGAAGTGATTCAGGAACAGACCACGTTCGAATCATTAGGGCTGGCGCCTGAAATCCTCAAGGCGCTCAGCGAGTTTGGTTATACGACGCCAACGCCAATCCAGGCGCAAGCCATTCCGGTTGCGCTGGCGGGCGGTGACCTGATGGCGGGTGCACAGACCGGCACCGGCAAGACCGCAGCATTTGCATTGCCGCTGCTGCAGAAGATATTGCCGCTTGCCAGTACCAGCGCCTCACCGGCACGTCACCCGATACGCGCCCTGATCCTGACGCCGACCCGCGAGTTGGCGATTCAGGTGGAAGAGAGCGTCAAGGTCTACGCCAAGCACACCAACCTGCGCTCACTGGTGGTTTACGGCGGTGTCGATATCAAGACGCAGACACCGAGCCTGATGCGCGGCGTCGAGATCCTGGTGGCAACACCTGGTCGCCTGCTTGACCACGTCGAACAACGCACGCTGCAGCTCGGCCAAGTGCAGATGCTGATTCTGGATGAAGCCGACCGCATGCTGGACATGGGCTTCATGCCCGATCTCAAGCGGATTCTGGCCTTGCTGCCGAAACAGCGTCAGAACCTGATGTTCTCTGCCACTTTCTCGAATGAAATCAAGAAACTGTCGGAAGCATTCCTCAACAACCCGGCCCTGATCGAAGTCGCCCGCAGCAATGCGACTGCCGAAAACGTCACGCAAAAAGTCTACCTGGTCGAACAGGCCAACAAGCATGCCCAACTGGCCGAGATTCTGCGCGGTAGTGATGCTTCGCAAGTCATCGTGTTCACCAAGACCAAGCTGACTGCAAGCCGGCTGGCAAAACAGTTGCAACGTGAAGGCCTGCTGGCGGATGCAATTCATGGCGACAAGAGCCAGAAGGAACGCATGGAAGCGCTGGAAGCCTTCAAGCAAGGCAAGGTCGCCGTGCTGATTGCGACCGATGTGGCGGCCCGTGGCCTGGATATCGATCAGTTACCGATGGTCATCAATTACGAGATTCCGTCAGCACCCGAAGACTATGTGCACCGTATCGGCCGTACCGGCCGTGCCGGCGCCTCTGGCACCGCCATCTCACTGGTTTCCCCTGAGGAAGAGAAATACCTGAAGGAAATCGAGAAACTGATCAAGCGGGAAATCGACAAGGAAAAAAGCACTGTCAGCGGTGCTGCAAGACAAGTGCGTGAAAGTCACACACGCGAGAAACGCCAGGATCGCGGCGAATCCATGAGCCAGGCGGCTCGGCCTTTACCAAAGAGCAAAAGCAAGGATCCCTGGTTCGACAAACCATACGAGCCTTCGAAAAATGCCAGCGTTCCGCCACCTTCCAATCGCGCCAATACCAGTCGCTCAAAAGCACCGGTTGCAGCATTGCTAGGCGGCCTGAGAAGGCAGGATTCTTAAAGCAGTCCGACCGACAAGCCTTATGGCGTTTGAATTATTCCGGCTGGTTTCTCATGAAATCAGCCACGCCATACAAGGCCTCGGCAAGCTGAATCATCACCGGTTCTTCTATGCCGATGTCATGCATCGCCTTGATCATGCAATACATCCACTGATCTCGCGCTGACTCGTCAATTGCAAAAGGCAGATGCCGGGCCCGCAGCATGGGGTGGCCGTAACGCTCGATGTAGAGCTGCGGCCCTCCGGTCCACCCAGTCAGAAACATGAACAGTTTCTCTCGCGCCTCCGTCAGGTCTGCCGCATGCATGGCACGAATGCCGGCCGCGCGAGGGTCAGCGTCCATCACATCGTAAAAACGCTCAACCAGTTCTCTTACCTTTTCGACGCCGCCCAACAACTCGAAAAAGGTGACTTGGCCTGCACCCGGCTCTCGTATCTGATTCGACATCCTAAACCCTAAGCACCAACCACCGGTTTGACCAGGCTTGCAGCCAGCTTTGCCCGGCTGCGCGCCTCGTCAACATCCTTGCCTGAGGCAAGGGCCACGCCCATGCGACGCCGGCTGAAGGACTCTGGCTTGCCGAACAGACGCAGGTCGGATTCCGGCACGGCCAACGCCTGCTCCAGATTTTCGAATGCAAGCTGTGTAGTATCTGCACCGCCATAAATGACCGCGCTTGCTGCAGGCCGCTGCAAAGCGCAGTTGACAGGCAAACCAAGGATGGCACGGGCATGCAGGTCGAATTCGCTGAAGCGCTGGCTTGCCATGGTCACCATGCCGGTATCATGCGGCCTCGGGCTGACTTCTGAGAACCAGACGTTTTCGTCCTTGACGAATAGTTCCACGCCGAACAGGCCCAACCCACCCAGGCTATCGGTCACTGACCTGGCAATTTCCTGTGCTTTTGCCAGTGCCTTGGCGTTCATCGCCTGCGGCTGCCAACTTTCCACATAGTCGCCCTTCTGCTGCAAATGACCAACAGGCTCACAGAAATGCGTTTCGACCCGCCCTTCCGCATTCTTTGCACGCACGGTCAGCAAGGTAATTTCGTAATCGAAATCGATCTGTCCTTCCACAATCACCACACCCTGGTTCACGCGCCCGCCGCTAGCGGCATAATCCCAGGCGGCGGCGACTTCCGAGGCATCGGTGATGCGCGACTGGCCTTTGCCGGACGAAGACATGGTGGGTTTGACAAAACATGGATAGCCGATACCGCCATCAATGGCCTGTTGCAAGGCCTGCAAACTGTTGGCAAAGGCATAAGGCGAGGTCGGCAAGCCCAACTCTTCTGCTGCCAGACGGCGAATGCCTTCACGGTTCATGGTGAGTTGCACAGCCTTGACGGTTGGGATGACATGCGCGATTCCTTGCGCTTCGATATCCGCCAGTGTGGCAGTATTCAGCGCTTCGATCTCGGGCACGATCAGATGGGGGTTTTCCTGTGCGATCAGTGCACGCAATGCAGTATCATCGGTCATGTCGATTACATGAGCACGATGAGCAACCTGGTGGCCGGGGGCATTGGCATAACGATCGACTGCAATCACTTCAACCCCAAGCCGCTGCAAGGCAATGATAACCTCCTTACCTAACTCGCCACTGCCCAGCAACATCACACGTGTAGCATTGGGGCTCAAAGGGGTTCCGATTTTCATGCCTGGCTCCTGATTGAATTCAGGAAGATTTTATCATGCG
>PHCD01000013.1 GCA_002842135.1 Betaproteobacteria bacterium HGW-Betaproteobacteria-8
TAAAGGTAACATAATCAGCATGTCCGCGGTATTGAAATCAGGATCCCATGCCGGTTCGCCGCAGATATAGGCACCGAGTCGCAGGTAGCCCTTGATCAGAGGCGGGCAGGGCACGTCCGCAGACGAATCGAGGCTGTCCAGAGGCAGCGGGCAACGTGGGAACACGCGGTATTCTGCTGGCGACAGATGGTTGTCCTGCAGCCGCCGGTAGAGACTGGCTGCCATGTGCCCCCCATCGGCCATGCCGACGCTGCCGCAGCCTATCATGTATTCATAGCGGTTCATCTGCATGTATTTGGCCAGGCCGGCCCAGAGTAATGTGATGGTGCCGCCATGCCGGTAATCCGGATGTACACAGGCGCGGCCGACTTCCACCGTGCGGTCAAACAGATGCGCCAGGCGACTGAGGTCGAATTCGCCGGAAGAATAGTAACCACCGGCTTCATTCGCCATGGCCGGGTTGAGTATGCGGTAGGTGCCGACCACTTCGTTGCTGTTGCTTTCGCGGATCAGCAGATGGTCACAAAAGGCATCGAAGCCGTCTCGATCGTAGCCGTCGCGACTGCTGAGACGCGCCCCCATTTCTTCGGCAAATACCTTGTAGCGCAGGCGCTGCGCCTCTGCGACTTCTGAAGGGTTTCGGGCAAAGCTGAAGCTGAGGTGACTTGGCTCCTGGGCCAAGTCGAGCGAAACACGCTGTTCTAGCATTGGATCTTCCTTGACTGAATTTAGACGAGGAAGACTTTACGAATTTATGGTGACAGGATGGTTACAGCAAGTTGAAGCTTCGGTGACTGCTCGCGGAGCAGTCACCTTGCAGGTGAGGTGGAAATTTTAATGTGTTACCCGGGTCGTGCCGCCGGATTCAACCAGGCGCACACGTTCACCCGGATGGAACTGCTCATCGGCTTCCTGCACAACTGCAAGCAGTGTGCCATTATCGAGCTTGACCGTGATCTCCAGGCCGTCTTTTCTGGTCAGGCCCTCCTCGGCAGCAGCACCTGCCAGGCCACCAACGACTGCACCGACCACGGCTGCAGCTGCCGAGCCCCGGCCATGCCCGACTGTACTGCCGGCGATACCGCCGACTGCGCCACCGGCGACTGTGCCGATGGGCGTCTTGGTGCCTTCGATTCTGACCAGGCGCACGCTTTCTACAACGCCCATGCGTACGGTTTGCGTCTTGCGAGCCTCATCACGGCTATAAACGCTGCCGGATTGCGAACTGGCGCAAGCCGCCAGGAAGAATGAGAGTGTTATCAAAACTAGTATGCGACTTATATACATCATGAGGCTCCTGATATTGGGAAGTGCTGGTTAATCCAAACTGATCTTTTCGTTAAAGGCCTTTTCGTATCTGGCTTCGATTTCCTGGCGGCTGGGTTGATGGTTCTGGCCGCCGCGGCTGGCGATCTTGATGGCGCCCATGACGGCAGCCAGTTTGCCACTTTGCAGCCAATCCCAGCCTTTGGAAATCCCATACAGAAGGCCGGCACGGTAGGCATCACCACAACCGGTCGGATCGACCAGTGCATCTGCTGCAACGCACGGCACGTCGATACGTTGACCGTCGGCGTATATGGTCGAGCCGTTGGCCCCCTGAGTGACGATCAGGGCTGTCACTTTAGCGGCTATTGCTTCGAGTGTTAGATGGGTCTTTTCCTGCAATAGTTGCGCTTCATAGTCGTTGACGGCGAGATAGTCGGCTTTTTCGATGAAATCCAGCAGCTCATCGCCCGAGAACATCGGCAGGCCCTGGCCTGGGTCGAACAGGAAGGGGATGCCAGCATCGGCGCACTCCCTGGCATGCAGGAACATGCCATCGCGGCCATCAGGGGCGATAATGGCTAAAGAAATGTCCTTGGCTTCCGCTACGCTGTTGAGGTGTGACTGCTGCATGGCGCCAGGGTGGAAAGCGATAATCTGGTTGTCATCCAGATCTGTGGTGATGAAAGCCTGCGCGGTATAGCTGTCAGGAATCACCTTGATGTGCTGGTCGCTGATCTTGTTCTGCCTGAGCCACTCGGTATAGTTGGTGAAGTCGTTGCCTGCAGTCGCCATGATCAGCGGTTTGCCATTCAGCAGGCGCAGATTATAGGCAATATTGCCGGCAGTTCCGCCAAACTCGCGTCGCATTTCCGGTACGAAAAAGCAGACACTCAGTATATGCAGTTTTTCCGGAAGTAGATGGTTCTTGAATTGATCCTGAAACACCATGATGGTGTCGAAGGCGAGTGAGCCGCAGATAAGAGTGTTCATGAGGGAATGCTTGAAAGAGTTAAACCGGCATTATCCGTACCCGACCTGCCAGAGGCAAGCATGATGCGTTTAAATCAGGACTTCAGTGCGTCATCAATCAGGATTTTTGCCGCTTTCTTGGCGTACTTGATGCTGCCGGAGCCACGGCGCATATGTTCTGCCTGCATGGCGCCCTCGATCAGCAGGGATAATTGCAGGGAGAGCCCCTCGCAGTCTTTGACGCCAGCCTCTTTTGCCAGAACCATCAGATAAGCGCGGAAGGCCTCGGATTGCTCTGCAGACAGCTTATGAATGGCGTTGGATTCCTCAGGAAATTCGGCAGAAGCCTTGAGAAAAGCCATGCCTTGATAGTCGGGTGAGTTGACCCATTCTTCAATAAAATCAAACAGATTCTGCAGCTTTTCTGTGGGTTTCTTGCTGTGCCTGGCGAGCCGTTCGGTAAGCCAGGCCTGGAAATCTTGATGACCTTTCTTCAGCACTTCAATAATCAGAGTTTCTTTTGAAGCGAAATGTTTGTACAAGGTCATTTTGGTCGTACCGGCGACAGCGACGATAGTGTCGACGCCGGTAGAGTTGATGCCGCGCGTATGGAACAGGTCGGTAGCAACAAGCAGGATTTTTTGTTTAAGCAATGACATGGATTAAGTGTAACGGAACTCATGCAAAAAATATACTGCTTGGTATATGTCTGGAGGTTGTTCTTTAGCTGATGGAGTTCCTCATCAACATCGGGGTGTAGTCGCAGCGAACGGATTGCATCAGCCGGTTGGCTACTTCCTGCACTTTGATGTCATTCGTGATGTCGCCATGCACTACATTCTGCAGGTAAATACCTCGTTCATTCTCGGCAAATACGAGCGCCTCAGGGAAGTGGCAACGACCTTCACGCATTTTTTCCCGGTTGGAAATCATTTCGGAGAGTCGCATAGGGTTATTTATGGCTAAAAGTGCTTGGGTTTTTTGCGCTTCTGGCAGCGGGCTGGCTTTGGGTGCTTCTGAAGCGATGGGCAGTAGTGTATTGGCGAACATCATGCCGCTGATCCCGGAAACCAGGAAGAAGCTGGCTGCCATGGCATAAATATGGCTGTTTCTGCTGAAGCGGTTGCGGGTTTGTGCGGTGATCAGGGCTTTTGCCGCAATCTGCGCGTGCTTGAGTGCCTGGCTGTCGGGCTGGGCAAGCTGTTTTTGCCAGGCATCTGCCGCCATGATAAAAATCTGTTGGGCAAACGCCTCAGGTTGATGGATATGTGATGATCTGGCCAGTTTTGCCAGGTATTGCAGCAATTCATCCTGTTCATCCGTCAGTGATGCGCTGGCGGGCATTTGACCGATGATCTCAAAAACATGGGCGAGGCGTTCCGCAGGCGTTTTGCCGGAGTTTTTCAGGGCATCGATCAATGTACGGTTACAAGTATTCTTCATTAAGATGCATTTCTAGAAAGGCTTCACAACAACCAGAATCACTATGACAAAAAGTATAAGCACGGGCAGTTCATTGAACCAGCGATACCAGATATGGCTGTGCCGATTTCTATCCTGGCTGAAATCGGTGAGCAACTTGCCACAATAGAGATGGTAGGCCACAAGGCCTGCAACCAGAACCAGTTTAACATGCATCCAGCCGCCAGTTATGCCGTAGCCAAGCCATAGCCACAGCCCGAAAGCCAGTGCCAGCACGGCAAGAGGAAACATGAAGCGGTAGAGCTTGCGCTCCATCAGCTTGAGCCGCTCGGCAGTCGCCGGGTCAGTTACCATTGCGTGGTTGACGAACAATCGGGGCAAGTAGAACAGCCCGGCAAACCAACTGGTCACAAAAATGATGTGCAGCGCCTTGATCCAGAGCATCGGGATTCACTAGCCTTTCAGCTGTTCATCAAGCAGGGCGTGCAGTGCTGCGAAATCGAGTTCGCCGATGATGCGGCGAATGATTTTGCCTTCCTTATCCACAATGAAGGCCGTGGGGGTCACGCGTACATCATTGAAACTGGCTGCAATTTCACCATGGCCGTCATGCATCACCGGGAAGGGCAGTGCGTTTTTCTGGCTGTAGTTCAGCACATGGCTGGGCGGGTCGTAGGACATGGCGACGGCAACCAGCTCAAATCCCTTGCCTTTGTAATCGTTGTAAGTCTTGATCAGGTCAGGCATTTCCTTGATGCAGCCGGGGCAATCCGTTGCCCAGAAATTGACCAGGACGACCTTGCCCTGCAGGTCTGCAAGCTTGAATTTCTGGCCTTCAAGTGTGGTGAAGGTGACATCCGGCGCCTGGTCCTTGTTGTTGATGGACAAGAGCCAGAAGCCGAGCAGGGCGATGAGGACGGCCGGTATCAGGAAGCGGCGGGCGTGCTGAAGAAAAGATTTCATATGGAGTCAAGTTTACGCATGATTTCGAGTTTGTCGAATTGTGGTGGTTTTAATCGAACTTGTCATCTTGCTTTGCCATCTTATTGACGAATTGGTTCCCAATAACCCTACTGGTAACCGCTGATTGCTTGTGTTTTCACATGATATAATTTGGCTTTAAGTCACTGTATCCTGCATATGACCTCCCGCTTGCGCGAAATCCCCTACAACTACACTTCATATTCTGACCGTGAAATCGTCATTCGATTCCTGGGTGAAGAAATCTGGGACGTCCTGAACGAACTGCGCGATGAACGCAAAACCGGCCGTTCTGCACGCATGTTGTTTGAGGTGCTGGGTGATCTCTGGGTGGTGTCGCGCAATCCTTACCTGCAAGATGACTTGCTCGACAACAAGAAGCGCCGCAAGGCGCTGATCGATGCCTTGCATCATCGCATCAAGGCGATTGATGAACGCAGCAACGGCAATGCCAAAGTACTGAAGCTGGTGATTGCTGCCCGCCAGGCCGTGACCGAGTTTGAGAATGAGTTCCGTCAAACCGAAAATCTGCGCAAGAAGGCGCTGGCCAAGCTGGGCAAAATCACCCGCAAGGATAATATCCAGTTCGACGGTCTGGCGCGCGTTTCCCATGTGACCGATGCAACCGACTGGCGTGTCGAATATCCTTTCGTTGTTGTTAATCCAGACACCGAGGAAGAAATCGCGGCCATCGTCAAAGCCTGTATCGAGTTAGGACTTACTATCATTCCGCGAGGCGGCGGTACTGGGTATACCGGTGGTGCCGTACCGCTGACCAAGCTCTCGGCTGTCATCAATACCGAGAAACTGGATACGCTGGGCCGCGTCGAGATGGCCACGCTGCCGGGCGTTGGCCGCCAGGTAGCCACAATCCATTGCGGTGCCGGTGTGGTGACGCGTCGTGTCATGGAGGCGGCAACGGAAGCCGGTCTGGAATTCGCCTGCGATCCAACCTCTGCAGATGCCTCCTGTATCGGCGGTAATGTCGCCATGAATGCCGGCGGCAAGAAAGCCGTGCTGTGGGGTACTGCGCTGGATAACCTCGCTTCATGGCGCATGGTGACGCCGGACGCGACCTGGCTTGAAGTCGAGCGCCTGGATCACAACCTGGGCAAGATCCACGATATCCCGCTTGCGCGTTTCAAGATCAGCCGCTACGACATCGATGGCAAGACGCTGCAGTCCGAACCGGAGATTCTGGAAATCCCCGGCCCGAGCTTCCGCAAGGCTGGGCTGGGCAAGGATGTTACCGACAAGTTTCTCGCCGGTTTGCCCGGTATCCAGAAGGAAGGCTGCGACGGCCTGATCACGTCTGCAACCTTCATTCTGCATCGCATGCCCAAGCATGTCCGCACGGTTTGTCTGGAGTTCTTCGGCCATGTGGCTTTGGCGGTGCCAGCCATCGTCGAGATCAAGGATTATCTGGATGCACATCCGGATACGCTGCTGGCTGGTCTGGAGCATCTGGACGAGCGCTACCTGAAGGCAGTCGGCTACGCGACCAAGGCTAGCCGCAACGAGCGTCCCAAGATGGTGCTGATTGCCGATATTGCCAGCGATGAAGAAGACGGCGTCGGCGAAGCCGCGTCGCATATCGTGCGTTTGGCGAATGCACGCGGTGGTGAAGGATTCATCGCCGTTTCCGCCGATGCGCGCAAGAAGTTCTGGCTCGACCGTGCCCGTACGGCCGCCATTGCCAAACATACCAACGCCTTCAAGATCAACGAAGACGTGGTGATTCCATTGCCGCGTTTGGGTGATTACTCGGACGGCATCGAGCGCATCAACATCGAGCTTTCCATCCAGAACAAGCTGCAGCTTGCAGTTGCACTGGAAAACTTCCTGGAAGGTGACCTGCCGCTACTGAAGGACGAGGATGGTGAATCCAACCCCGAGATGCTGGAAGCGAAACGCAAGCAGGCGCTTGAGCACATTCTGCAAGTACGCACACACTGGAAGAATATTCTGGAGCACCTG
Organism: Betaproteobacteria bacterium HGW-Betaproteobacteria-8; assembly: GCA_002842135.1. The sequence goes on from PHCD01000013.1 coordinate 6,619, forward strand.
GACTCCCCGGTTTCCGTGCTGGGCGAGGAGTATGCCGACCTGGCGGTGGATAACGTGTTTCGTGCCGTGCAGGAACATCAAGTGCGCGTCTCATGGAAGCGTGAACTGAAGAGGCCGTTGGGCATTATCTTTACCGGCCGCGAGTATCAGAAGATTCTAGAGCGCATGGACGAAGTCCACAAACAGATACTCAAGGGGCGTGTTTTCGTCGCCCTGCATATGCATGCGGGTGACGGCAATGTGCACACCAATATTCCGGTCAATTCCGACGACTACGAGATGATGCAGTCTGCGCATCACGCCGTGGCGCGCATCATGAAGCTGGCGCAGAGCCTGGACGGCGTGATTTCCGGCGAGCACGGTATCGGCATCACCAAGATGGAGTTCCTCGATGACAAGACCATCGAGACATTCGCCAAATACAAGCAGAAGGTTGACCCGGAAGGCCGCTTCAACAAGGGTAAGCTGATGGCGGGTTCTGGCCTGCACAATGCCTATACGCCGTCATTCGGCCTGCTGGAGCAGGAATCCATCATCATGGAGCAGTCCGCGATTGGTGAAATCGCCGACTCCATTAGCGACTGTTTGCGCTGCGGCAAGTGCAAGCCGGTATGCACCACGCATGTGCCGCGTGCAAATCTGTTGTATTCGCCACGCAACAAGATTCTCGGCACCTCGCTGCTGATCGAGGCATTCCTCTACGAAGAGCAGACCCGCCGCGGTATCTCGCTCAAGCATTTCGACGAGTTCAACGATGTCGCCGACCATTGCACGGTCTGCCATCGCTGCCTGAAACCGTGTCCAGTCGATATCGATTTCGGCGACGTGTCGATTGCTATGCGCAACTTCCTGCGCGAGCAGGGCAAGAAGCAGTTCAATCCTGGCACCGCGCTGGCCATGAGCTATCTCAACATGAAGGACCCGGCCACCATCAAGATGATGCGTGCGTTCATGATCGGATTCGGTTATCGCGCACAGCGACTGGCCCATGCAGTCTTCAACAAGCTCGGCCTGCTGACGGCTTTCAAGAAGCGGCCACCGGCGACGCTGGGCAAGCCCGAGATCAAGGCGCAGGTGATTCATTTCCTCAACCGGCCGATGCCGAAGAGCATGCCGGCCAAGACCTCGCGTGCGCTGCTGGGTATCGAGGACGACACCATGGTGCCGGTGATCCGCAATCCGCAGAAGACCAATGAGGATTCGGATGCCGTGTTCTATTTCCCGGGCTGCGGTTCCGAGCGCCTGTTCTCGACCGTCGGTCTGGCAACGCAGGCCATGCTTTATGAAGTCGGTGCCGTTACCGTGCTGCCGCCGGGCTACCTGTGCTGCGGTTATCCGCAGACCGCCTCCGGCAATCATGACAAGGGTCAGCAGATCACGGCGGAGAATCGCGTGCAGTTCCACCGCATCGCCAATACGCTGAATTACCTGGATATCAAGACCGTTATCGTCTCCTGCGGTACCTGTATGGACCAGTTGCAGAAGTACGAATTCGAGAAGATATTCCCGGGCTGCCGCCTGCTCGACATCCACGAATACCTGATGGAAAAGGGCATGAAGATCGAAGGCGTGACCGGCGTCAAATATATGTATCACGACCCCTGTCACACGCCGATGAAGACCTACGCACCGCTCAAGGTCACCAATGCACTGATGAACACCGAAGTCGCGTTGAATGACCGCTGCTGCGGCGAATCCGGTTCCTTCGCCGTCGCGCGGCCGGATATCGCCACCCAGGTCAAGATGCGCAAGCAGGAAGAGCTGGAAAAAGGCATGGAGAAACTCGGTCTGACGCCGGGAGCGCCGGAGCAGGAAGTGAAGATCCTGACTTCCTGCCCGTCATGTCTGCAGGGGCTGGCTCGCTATGGCGAGGATACAGGGGTGCAGGCGGATTACATCGTGGTTGAGATGGCGAAGCATATTCTGGGTGAGGATTGGATGCAGGAGTATGTGAAGAAGGCGAATAATGGTGGGATAGAGAAGGTGTTGTTGTGAATAGTAAATATTTATACATAGAACCCAAAATTTGGTATAGTTGATTCCGGCGCTTTAGTCGCGCCCACCAAAAGTAAAGCCGCTCAATTGAGCGGCTTTTTTTATGCCCGTTTTTTGTAATCACGCAGGAGGAAATAGTCGCTAGTGTGTACGCCCCTAAAATTATGGAGTTTATGTGGAAACTATTACCACTATTCTCGAGGTACTTACTGCTCTTATGGATTTCATGAGAGCGTTAATTGCCTTGATAAAACTCTTAAAAAAGAACAGCAAACGCAAGTAACTTACCTCACCTAATCCGAATGTATTAATCGTGGTGAGGTGTGTGGCGTTTATCCTCATCAAGGCCTTCGCTCGCCTGTAACTTTTGTAATTTATTGTATATGTCGGTCTCGCCCGACTGGCGAGTTACTTTCCTTTGCTTGCCCAAAGGAAAGTAACCAAAGCAAAAGGCAGCCCCTTCCGCTTGTTCCCTCCGTTGCTCAGAATGCTTGGCGGCTGCGCAACTCGTCCTAACAGCTAGCAAACTTCGCTAGCTGTCGCGAACTCAAACAGTGCTCGCCGAAATCTCCCAAGCATCCTTGCGCTACTCGGCGCGTCAGAGGGCGGCAACTCAAAACCACGTGAATTTTGTTCTGTCTGCGAAAGTTTGAGCTTGTAGGGTGGGCAACAAGTTGCCCACGCGTTTAGCCAAAATTCAGAACGGCAGGAAAACCGCTGTGGCGAGGTTCTGCACGACTCTTGTGATGAAGCGTTGGGATTTTTCTGCCAGTGAAATGGCGAAGAGGTCGGTGCGGCCGACGATTTTGCCGAACTCGCGTTCAAAGCTGAGGTTGCGTTCGGTGTCGTTGATTTCGTTGGTGAGCAGGTAGAGTTTGCCGTTGGTATCTCTGGCGTTGGAGAGCTTCCAGGCCGCGATTTCTACATTCCTTGCGGCGTTGTAGACTTTCTGCGGGTCGATGTTATCCGGCAGGTAGAAGTCGGTTTTGCCGCCGTGGGCGGTGATTATCATGGTCTGCAGGCCGACGATGAAGGGTAGTACGCGGTCGCCTTCGTATTCTGGTTTGAAGGCGAGAAAGATGGCATCGGTGCCCTGTTTGTTCTGAATCGATTCGAATTGCCAATTGTGGTTGCCGTTGAACACCCAATCCACCATTTTTTCGACCGGGCTTGAGGTAGTTTTTCGCAATTCATTCGGGTTGCGCTTGTAGAGTTTCAGCATCAGCGTTTTCAGGCTTTCGGTGTTTTCGCGCATCTCGACATCGGCCATGCGGTCGAAATCTGATTTTCCGAGCTGGTTAAGCGTGCTGCGGTCGTTTTGTTCCGGTACGGGTTTTTCTTTGCCTTGGGGGAGGGAAGTGCAGGCGCCTAGCAAAAAGGCGCTGAATGCAATGATGAAGTGGCGATGTAGTCTTTGCGGTCGGTTAATCGGCAACAGTATTGGCATTTTCAGCGCTGGTCTTGTCCGGTTGTTTGATGATGACGCGATTTTTTGGAAAGACTACGCTGAAGGTGCTGCCTTTGTCCAATACACTTTCAATCTCAAGGTGTGCCTGATGACGGGTCAGGATGTGTTTGACGATGGAAAGGCCGAGGCCGGTGCCGCCAGTCTCGCGTGAGCGGCTGCGGTCAACGCGATAGAAGCGTTCGGTCAGCCGGTCGATATGTTGCTGTTCGATGCCGAGGCCGCTGTCCTTGACGCTGAACACTGCTTCATCGCCGCGTTGGCGCCAGATCAGCTTGATCTCTCCGCCATCGGGGGAGTAGCGGATGGCATTGCTGACCAGGTTATCAAAGGCGCTGTGCAGTTCTTCGGGAGCGCCCAGAATTGAAAGATTCGGGTCTGCCTCCAGCGTTACCTGGTGTTTGCCATGGCTCAGGCCTTGCGCTTCACGCATCAGCATGCTGAGTTGGGCATTCATGTCGATTTCCGTGTCCTGAGTCCGCGTCGCACCGCTTTCGAGTTGCGAGAGTGTGAGCAAATCCTCAATCAGGCGGCGCATGCGGCCGGTCTGCTCGTGCATCATGGTGAAATAGCCGCGCGTGCTTTCCGGCACGGCGCCTTCCATATCCATCAGTGTTTCCAGAAAGCCGCTGACTACGGTTAGTGGCGTGCGCAATTCGTGCGAGACGTTGGCGATGAAGTCCTGGCGCATTACATCAAGCTTTTCCATTTGCGTGATGTCGCGGCAGAGCAACATTTTCTGTTTGCCGCCATACGGCACCAATTGTATTTCCAGGGTAAGGGCCGCGTTGTGCGGGGATTTCAGCTTGATCGGTTCCGAGTAGTCCTGCTCCTGCAGGTATTTCAGGAAATCCGTATGGCGAACCAGGTAGGTGATCGGTTGGCCGGTGTCTTTATCCAACACAAGACCCAGCTGGTTTTCGGCAGTCGGGTTGCACCATTCGATCTTGTCTTCAGCATTCAGCAGGACGACGCCATCCGGTAGTGCGCTTGCCGCATGGCGGAACCTGTCGAGCTCCGAGCTGATCTGCGCCCTGCTGCGGTTATAGCGGCGTTGCTGGTGGTAGATGTCGGCAAAGATATCTTCCCAGACGCCGGTGCCGTTGGGGATGCTGGAAAGGCTGGGCTTCTGGTACCAGCGATGCAGTTTGTGCACCCAGTAAAGATGTTTTGCCAGATACAGGCAGATCGCGGTGCTGAATACTATCAGCGCTGTGACGGCACCATGGGTCGCCCAGAGAATCAGGCAGGCAATAATCAGGAAGAGGGCGAGCCAGAAAGCGCTCCAGCGAATATCTTGCACACGTAAGCTTTATTGAATGAAACGCTGCATATTATGAGCTAGTGTGCCGAGAAACGGTAGCCAACTCCACGTACAGTTTGAATCATGTGCTCATGGCCGGATTCGGTCAGCGCACGGCGCAGGCGGCGGATATGGACATCGACGGTGCGGTCTTCCACAAACACACGGTCGCCCCAGACACGATCCAGTACCTGGCTGCGAGAATGCACACGTTCAGGATTGGACATGAGGTAGTGCAGCAGGCGGAATTCTGTCGGCCCCAGATCCAGCGATGCACCATTGCCGGTCACCCGGTGTGTTGTCGGGTCCAGGCGTAGGCCGCCAGCCTCGATGGGGTCATCGGTCATTTGCGGCGCGCGGCGGCGCAGCACGGCCTTGATCCTGGCATTCAATTCGCGTGGGCTGAACGGCTTGGTGACGTAATCATCGGCGCCGACTTCCAGGCCGCGCACCTTGTCGGCCTCTTCGCCGCGGGCAGTGAGCATGATGATGGGGATCGACTTGCTCAACTCATCGGCCTTGAGCTTGCGCGAGAACTCGATGCCGCTCATGCCTGGCAGCATCCAGTCCATAATGATCAGGTCTGGCAGCGTTTCCCGCATCAGCATCTGTGCCTGTTCCACACTTAAAGCGCGCATGGCGTTATGCCCGGCCTGTGTCAGGTTGAGAGCGAGCAATTCCTGAATGGCGGGTTCGTCTTCCACGACAAGGATATTGGCTGGCATCGTACTTTCCTTTGCATTAACTTTTGGTAGTGGTGCCACTATATGACGTCAATGTGACACATTTATGACAATGTATAAACCTGCGGCAGCAGTTTGCCATTTTTCCGTTTTTATATGACTATTCAACTCGCAGTCTAAAATCTGGACTGCATAAAGATATACAAAGCGATGCAAAAATAATAATTGGCAAGACACTTGGAGAGATAAATGGCGAATTTTTTTTCTAAAGAGAGAATTATTGCAGCACCGGGGTTTAATCGTTGGCTGGTACCACCGGCAGCATTGGCCATTCATCTTTCCATCGGCATGGCCTATGGCTTCAGTGTGTTCTGGCTGCCTTTGTCAAAAGCCATCGGTATCGATGCGCCACTGGCCTGTGGCGAGGATGTCGGCTTCTTTGCCCGGCTTTTCGTAACGGACTGCGACTGGAAAGTCAGCGATCTGGGCTGGATGTTCACCTTGTTTTTTGTGTTGCTGGGGACTTCGGCAGCAGTCTTTGGCCACTGGCTGGAACATGCCGGGCCGCGCAAAGCCGGTGCAGTCGCTGCGGTCTGCTGGGGCGGCGGTTTACTGCTGAGTGCGCTGGGCGTCTATACGCATCAGCTCTGGCTTATGCTGATCGGTTCCGGCGTTATCGGCGGTATAGGCCTTGGCCTTGGATATATCTCTCCGGTCTCTACTTTGATCAAATGGTTTCCAGACCGTCGCGGCATGGCTACCGGCATGGCTATCATGGGCTTTGGCGGTGGCGCCATGATTGGTGCGCCGCTGGCTAATACTCTAATGAATTATTTTGCTACACCGACTTCCATCGGTGTCTGGCAAACCTTCGCCACCATGGGTGTGCTCTATTTTATTGCCATGATGATAGGCGCACTGGGCTATCGCGTTCCGCCTTCCGGCTGGAAGCCAGAGGGCTGGACACCACCTGCCAGTAACGGCAATGCCATGATTACCAACCGTCACGTGCATGTGAACGAGGCGCACAAGACACCGCAGTTCTGGCTGTTGTGGGCTGTACTTTGTCTTAACGTGAGTGCCGGTATCGGCGTGATAGGCATGGCCTCTCCCATGCTACAGGAGGTCTTCGGTGGCACATTGATCGGTATAGAGGGCAAGCTGAGTGAGTTGGCCAGCGAGCAGTTGGTGCAGGTGGCTGCGATTGGTGCAGGCTTCGCCGGACTGCTGTCGTTCTTCAATATTCTCGGCCGCATAGGCTGGGCATCTTCTTCCGATTATCTTGGCCGCAAGCAGACTTACATCATCTTCTTTGCACTTGGCTTTGTACTCTATGTCTTATCGCCATGGGCTGGCGGTATCGGCAGCGTTGCCCTGTTTGCCGGTATCTTCTGCATCATCCTGTCCATGTATGGCGGCGGTTTTGCCACCATTCCGGCCTATCTGGCGGATATTTTCGGAACCCAGCATGTAGGCGCCATCCATGGCCGTCTGCTGACCGCCTGGGCGACGGCCGGCGTGCTCGGCCCGGTCATTGTCAATTACATGCGCGATTACCAGCTTGATCGTGGCGTACCGGCTAACGAGGCCTATAACATCATCATGTACATGCTGGCAGCACTGCTGTTGCTCGGCCTGGCCTGTAACCTGCTGGTGCGCCCTGTGGCAGAAAAGCATTACATGACGGATGCCGAACTCGAAGCCGAGCGCAAGATTTCGCATGACAAATCTGTTTCTGCTGAGGCGGCCAACACGAATGCGAGCGGCCAGAGCCATCCGATTCTGGCAACGATTGCCTGGATTGCCGTGGGCATCCCCATCAGCTACGGTGTCTGGAGCACGCTGGAAAAAGCCTGGATTCTGTTCCACTAAGCCGGTTTTTGCACGCGCCCGGAAACCTTCCTGAACTTTATGAACCGCTGTGCCTGGCCCAGGACCCCGCTGGATATCGAGTATCACGATCTCGAGTGGGGCGTGCCCGTGCATGACGAACACAAGCTGTTTGAATTCCTGATTCTGGAGGGGGCGCAGGCTGGCTTGAGCTGGCAGACCATTTTGCAGAAGCGGCCGCGCTATCGTGAAGTGTTCGACGGCTTCGACCCGGTCAAAGTTGCGCTCTATGATGATGTCAAAGTGGCGGCGCTGCTTGCCGATGCAGGTATTGTCCGTAACAGGTTGAAAATAGCCGCTGCCATCAGTAATGCGCGCCAGTTTTTGCAGGTGCAGTCCGAGTTCGGCGGCTTTGATGCCTACCTATGGCGATTTGTCGAAGGCCAGCCCATCACCAATCGCTGGCATACGCACGCCGAAGTTCCGGCAAGAACCCCACATTCCGATGCGCTTTCCAAAGACCTGAGCAAACGTGGCTTCAAGTTTGTCGGTTCCACCATCTGTTACGCCATGATGCAGGCCATCGGTATGGTCAACGACCATACTGTGGGTTGTTACCGGCATGCGGAAATTGCCGCCCTGAATTAGGTGCCGCACTGCCAATTAACGCAGCAATAAGCGATTGATTATTCTATAATCTTGTTTTTCCAATTAGCGGCTGTCGATTTTGCGGCGCGCGTCATAGTTTGAGGTTCATGTGAGAGAAATAGAAATTAATACAGATGGCAGGGGCATGCGTATCGGCATCGTTCTGTCACGATTCAACAGTGAAATTGGCGATGGTTTGCTATCTGCCTGTAAAGCCGAGCTAGCCAAGCTGGGTGTGGCAGAAGAAGATGTTACGGTTGCCACCGTGCCTGGTGCGCTGGAAACACCACTGGTACTGCATCACATGGCAGACAGCAACCAGTACGACGCCTTGATTGCATTGGGCGCCATTATTCGAGGCGAAACCTATCACTTTGAAGTGGTCGCCAATGAGTCGGCACGCGGTATTTCCGAAGTGCAGCTGAATACCGGTATACCGGTAGCCAATGCCGTCTTGACGACCGAAGACGATGACCAGGCGCTGGCACGCATGTCCGTCAAGGGTGCAGAAGCTGCTGCGGTTGCGATTGAAATGGCTAACCTGCTGAGAAAACTATGAGCGCGGCAGAGAACAAGCCGGCAACGACCAAGGCGGCAAAAGCCGGAAAAAATCGTCGCAAGTCACGCGAACTGGCGTTGAAAGGTATTTACCAGGGGCTGATGAATCAGTCCGAGTTGCGCAAGATCATCCGCGACATGGCGGATGATGCCGATTTCCATCGTGCCGATGAAGTCTTTTTCCGCCAGTTGATCGAAGGCGTGGCCGAGCACATGCCTGAACTGGAGCGGCGCATCGCGGTTTATGTCGACCGCGAGGTTGCGGAATTAAGCCCGGTCGAACACGCCATCCTCTGTCTGTCGGCCTACGAGCTGATCTATGATCCCAGCATTCCATACCGTGTCGCTATCAATGAGGGCGTCGAGCTGGCCAAAATCTACGGTGGCATAGACGGTCACAAGTACGTCAATGGCGTGCTGGATAAATTGGCTGCCGAAGCCCGTCCGCAGGAGTTTTCCCAACGCAGGTAGTCTGTCGGGCAGCATGATGGCAATTTTTGTCATGCCGCTCGATTAATTCTCCCGCTTTCAGCCGAATGACTTCTTTTTGAAAAAAATCGCGTGTAATATCAGCCTTGTAGAGTCTATATATAAAGAATAATCGCCACTGCATATAACAATAGGGAGAGCAGGGTTGAAAGGGTCTTTCTGGAAGTCTGACTGGTTTGCCGGAGTTGTCATTTCGCTGCTTTTCCTGCTCGCTGGCGGTAGCACTATGGTGCAGGGTCTTGAGCGTGTGGCTTATGATATTGGTGTTCAGGCCAGCACTCGGGCAGCAGGGGATCAGGTTGCTGTTATCGCGATTGATGAGCAGAGCATCGCCAATATTGGCCGCTGGCCATGGCCGCGGGATGTCCATGCCAGAATGACCGATATGCTGGCTGCTGCAGAGGCGAAGGTCATTGGCAATACCGTATTTTTCATTGAGCCACAGATCGATCCCGGTCTTGTCTATATCAATAAGATCGCCGAATTCGTCGATAACTTCGGCACCTCTCCTACCAGCCCTGAAGCCTACGAACTTAGTGCCATGAAAACTGAACTTGGCGCGATGTTGTCCGCGGCCGAGCTCCAGCTCAATACCGATGCCAAGCTGGCAGAGAGTTTCAGGAATGCTTCCAATGTGGTTGTTGCCATGCCATTTGTTATTGGCGAGCCCAGGGGCAACCCGGATAAACCATTACCGGAATATGTTGTTAAAAACAGCCTGACCAAGGTGCTGGATCGCGTCGGTGCGGAAGATGCGGGACGGTTACCCATCCCTACGATCTCTGCATTGCCACCGATTGCTGGGATTGGCGAGAACGCAGCGGCTATCGGCCATTTGAATGCGAACCCCGATGTCGATGGCGCCATTCGCTCCGAGCCCTTGATACTTGCGCATTACGATAAATATTACCCGTCACTTTCCGTCCAGATTGTGGCGAAATTCCTGAACCTGCAGCCGCAGGATATCGAAGCCCGTTTGGGGGAGGGGCTCAGGCTGGGCAAGTTGAACATTGCCACCGATCCTTATCTGCAGATGAACACCTTCTTTTATAACAAGGTGGATGGCCGTCCTGCATTCCCGGTCGATTCTTTTTACGATGTTTACAGCGGCAAAATCCCTGTAGAGAAATATCGTGGCCGTATTGTGTTGATCGGTGCCACAGCTGATGGGGTCGGCGATACTCAAATTACGCCGATTTCATCCAGCATGAAGCCGATCGAAACACTCGCCCATTCGGTTGCGAGTATCCTGAACGAAGATTTTTTTGTGACGCCGACATGGGCAATCTGGGCTGAGCTCGGTGCCTGGCTGTTGATAGCGCTTTACCTCATTCTGCTGCTGCCGCGCCTGAGTGCCGCGATGGCGGCAGGGCTGAGCCTGGTTTTGCTGGCCGGTTTGATTGCTGCACATTTTGTGCTGATGACCAGAAATGGCATGTGGCTGCAACTGATGGCGCCAGCAGCGCTGCTGCTTACCGGGCATGCATTGCTGACCACCAAGCGCTTCCTGATGACGGAAAAAGGCAAGGTCAAATCGGATGCCGAGTCGGCTGAAAGTAATCGTAACCTTGCCCTGATGTTCCAGAATCAGGGTCAGCTGGACATGGCTTTCGATCGTCTGAGAAAATGCCCGATGGACGATAGTGTCATGGATGTACTCTACAACCTGGCGCTGGATTTTGAACGTAAACGTCAGTTCAACAAGGCAGAATCCGTGTTTTCCTACATGGCTGACTACAATCCAAAATACAAGGATCTCGAACAGCGGCTGGCGCGTTCCAGGGCCATGGCTGAAACGGTCATTCTCGGCGGTAGCGGTGCCAGCCGCAGCAATGCCAGCACCATGATCATGAATGACGGCTCGGTGGAAAAGCCGATGCTGGGCAGGTATCAGCTGGAAAAAGAGCTGGGCAAGGGCGCGATGGGCGTGGTTTACCTGGGCAAGGACCCGAAGATCGGCCGCGTGGTGGCGATCAAGACGATGGCATTGGCACAGGAGTTTGAGCCCGATGAGCTGGAGGAAGTGAAGGCGCGTTTCTTCCGCGAGGCTGAAACTGCGGGCCGTTTGAATCATCCGAATATCGTGACCATGTATGACGCCGGCGAAGAGCACGACCTGGCCTATATCGCGATGGAGTTTCTCAAGGGCAAGGACCTGACCCCCTACACCAAGCCGGATAATCTGCTGCCGATTGCGACGGTGGCGGATATCATCATCAAGACTGCAGAGGCGCTGGATTATGCCCATGGATACCATGTGGTGCACAGGGATATCAAGCCGGCCAATATTATGTACGAGCCGGAGACCGGCAGCGTCAAGGTGACGGACTTCGGTATTGCCCGGATTACGGATTCATCCAGAACCAAAACCGGCATGGTGCTGGGAACGCCAAGTTATATGTCGCCTGAGCAGCTGGCTGGCAAAAAGGTCGATGGACGCTCGGATCTGTTCTCCCTGGGGGCGATGTTCTATCAGTTGGCAACCGGCCAATTGCCCTTTACCGGCGATTCCATGGCAACCCTGATGTTCAAGATCGCCAGTGAGCCGCATGCAAATATCCGGACACTGAACCCGGGGATATCGCAATGTTTGTCCGACATTATTGATCGCATGCTCGAAAAGGATGTGGATAAACGCTATGCCAAGGGTAGTGAAATCGCGGCAGATATCCGCCATTGTCTTGAGCAGGTGAGTTGAGTATGGATTTGACCGGAGCGCTGGAAGTGGTGCGGCTGAGTGACGTCGGGCAGCGCAGGGAACATAATGAAGACGCAGTGGCGAGTGATGTCGAGCTTGGTTTGCTGGTGCTGGCGGACGGCATGGGCGGCTATAAGGCGGGAGAAGTGGCGAGCGAGATTGCCGTGTTGACCATGGTTGCCGAACTTAAGGAGTCTATGGCCGGCCTGGAGCCGGGGCAGGTCGATGCGGTGAGCGGGATGCAGGCAGAATCCATGCTGTTGATGGAGGCTGCAACCAAGGCCAACGTTTCGATTTTCAGTGTGTCAGAATCGCAACCGCAGTGTGCCGGCATGGGCACGACATTGGTAACTGCCCTGTTCACCAATAACAAGGTATTGGTCGGGCATATAGGTGATTCGCGTCTGTATCGCCTGCGCGGTGAGCAGCTCCAGCAGCTGACGGAGGACCATTCGCTGCTACAGGAGCAGCTGCGCTCGGGTTTGATTACCGCTGAGCAGGCCAGGCTGTCGAACAACAAGAACCTGGTGACACGGGCGGTGGGCATAGACCCTGCAGTGGAGCTGGAACTGCACGAGTACGATGTCGAGGTAGGGGACATTTACCTGCTCTGTTCCGACGGCTTGAGCGACATGGTGGATGATGAGGATATCCATGCTGCATTGGCCGCCTTGTCATCCAATCTCGAGATGGCGGCGCATCAACTGGTGCAGATGGCGAATGATAACGGTGGAAATGACAATATTTCGGTCATACTGGCAAAGGTACACAAACCCTTTGCGGTGGAGCATAGTTGGTATGACAACTTTCTTAATTGGCTAAAATAGTAAGGTTAAACATGGCTAAGCTCATTTATTCGTTGGACGGTGCTTTTCTCGGTGACATTGCGCTGGATAAGGAGCGGATGACGATAGGTCGCCGACCAAGCAACGATATTCATATTGATAACCTGGCGGTAAGCGGCGAGCACGCGTCTATCAGCACTATCGGCAGGGACGTTTTCCTGGAAGACCTTGGCAGCACCAATGGCACGCTGGTGAACGGCAAGCTGATTACCAAACATATTCTGCAGAACGGTGATGTGATCGAGTTGGGTAAGTACCAGCTCAAATATGTCAGCGAGGCTCCAGTCATGGGCGCTGCGGTGCAGGATGATTTCGAGAAAACCATGGTTATCCGCCCGTCTGTCATGCAGGCGGAAAAACCGGCTGTAGCTCCGCTTGCATCGGAATCTTCAGTTGCGCCAGCACTCACGGCTGAAACACCAGTGGCGGAAGCGCCCAAGCCGGCAACGGCGAGCCCGGCACAGGGGCCGGTGGGCAAGTTGCAAGTGCTGAACGGAGCAAGCGCGGGGAAAGAACTGATGCTGACCAAGGCGCTGACCACGCTAGGCAAACCTGGCGTTCAGGTCGCCGTGATTACCAAACGTCCGCAAGGCTACTTTATTACGCATGTGGAAGGTGCAAACTTTCCAAATGTTAACGGCAGTTCAGTTGGCGCTCAGGCACACCCACTGAATGATCATGACGTAGTTGAACTCGCCGGCATCAAAATGGAGTTTTATTTCTTGCCTGGCTGATTGATGGCCTGTCTTCGGTGAACAAAGCTGATTAAGGAACCCATGCTGCATGTCTGAACAGCAAGAACTGCTACGGCGGCTCGATAGGCTCAATGCTATTGGTGTTGCACTCTCCGCCGAGCGCGATAACGCCCGGCTGATGGAGATCATTTTGCTTGGTGCGAAAGAGGTTACCAATGCGGATGGCGGCACGCTCTACAGCGTGACAGATGAACGCAGCCTCAAATTCGAGATCATGCGCAACCAGAGTCTGGGTGTGGCAATGGGCGGTACTACCGGCAAGGAAATTCCGTTCCCGCCCCTGCCGCTTTACCTGGAGAATGGCTCGCCCAATGTGAACATGGTGGCAGCCTATACAGTCCTGAATGATTGCACGGTCAATATCAAGGATGCCTATGAAGAAATAGGCTTCGACTTTTCCGGAACGCGAAATTTCGATGCGCAAACCGGTTATCGTTCAAAATCCTTTCTGACAATCCCGATGAAGAATCATGAGAACGAGATCATCGGCGTGCTGCAGCTGATAAACGCGATAGATCCAGTCAGCAAGGAAATCATCCCTTTCTCTGGAGAGAACCAGCAATTGGTTGAGTCGCTGGCTTCACAGGCTGCCGTCGCCTTGACCAATCATAATCTGATAGAGGGCCTGAAGAATTTATTTGAAGCTTTTATCGAGTTGATTGCCGATGCGATTGACGAGAAGTCGCCCTATACCGGCGGTCATTGCCGGCGGGTGCCGGAGCTGACCATGATGCTGGCAGAGGCAGCTGCCAGGACCAATCATGGCCCGCTTGAGCGCTTCACGATGACCGATAAGGACGTTTACGAATTGCGTATCGCATCCTGGCTGCATGATTGCGGCAAGGTTACGACCCCGGAATCGGTGATGGACAAGCCGACCAAACTTTCTACCATCTTTGACCGTATTTATCTGCTTGAGCAGCGTTTCGAACTGTTAAAGAAGCAGGCAGAGACAGCCATGCTACGCAAGCAGATTGAAGCCCTGAAATCCGGCCAGCCTCTTGATGCCGCACAGCTTGAAGCTGAACACCAGGCGCAATTGCAAAAGTGGGATGATGATTTCGAGTTTCTGCGCAATGCCAATCTGGGTGGTGAATTCATGACGCCAGAGCATCAGCAGCGCGTGAAGGATATCGCTGCCTACAGCATTGTTGGCAAATCGGGTGAGGTGCTGCCTTTCCTCAGCGCGGAGGAAGTCTATAACCTCAATATTTCCCGTGGAACGCTGACGGCAGAAGAGCGTGCCATCATCAATAATCATATTATGGTGACGATCAACATGCTGGAGTCACTGCCGTACCCCAAAGACCTCAAACGCGTACCTGAATATGCTGGCGGCCATCATGAGCGCATGGATGGCAAGGGCTATCCGCGAGGCCTGACACGCGAGCAGATGTCGGTGCCGGCAAGGGTGATGGGTATCGCCGATATTTTTGAAGCTCTGACATCACGGGACCGGCCATACAAAAAGGCCAAGACGCTTACCGAATCGCTGCATATACTCGGCAAGATGAAACTGGATAACCATATTGATCCTGACCTGTTCGATATCTTTATCCGTGAAAAGCTGTACATGCGATATGCCGAAAAATTCCTCGAGCCGGAGCAGATAGATGAAGTGGATGAATCCAGGATTCCCGGCTATGACCCGTATCCTGCCTGATTCATAATCGGTTTATTGCCAGCTCCTGCATGGGCATGCACGATAACTGATACAAACAAGCTGCGTTTTTATCAGGGTGCGGCTGGCTTCCCGTCCAGGTGCAAAACCTTGCAACCGCTACGGTCCAAACGTAGGCAGCTTCCCTGTTCGTACCAGTCACCCAGCACCCAGCGCTGGATGCTGTGCTGGTCAATTAGCAGGGGGTGCATTGCTGGCCTGTGCGTGTGGCCGTGGATGAAAATTTCAGGGTAGTCATATGCACGAAGCAGCTTGGAGACCGCATCGTCATTGACGTCCATGATGATCTCCGGTTTGCCGGATTTTTCCTGCTCGCTGCGCATGCGCAGGGCTTCGATCTGCGCTTTTCTTGCGTCCAGTGCTTGGGCAAGGAATTGCGCTTGCCAAGCAGGGGCACGTACCTGCGTACGAAACTCCTGATAGGCCAGGTCGTCGGTGCATAGCGCATCGCCATGACTTAACAAAACACGATGCCCATAGAGATTGAGCATGGTCGGGTCCTGCAGCAGTTGCAGTTTTGCTGCCTGTGCAAAATCGTTACCTAGCAGAAAGTCGCGGTTGCCGTGTATCAGGTAGCAGGCTATGCCGTGTTCGGAGAGCCGGCCTAGTGTCTGGATGACGCTCAGGTGATGGGCGTCTGCGAGGTCGTCGTCCCCGGCCCAGTACTCGAACAAGTCCCCCAGGATATAAAGTGCTTCCGCCTGTCTGACGGCGGTATCTGCAAATCGGATGAACTGTTCGGTGATGGCAGGGCGTGACGCGCATAAATGCAAATCGGAAATGAAGAGTACGTGTCGATCTTCATTTCCGCTGGATGACATGATCAAAATGCGCTAATCAAACGACTTCGGCGCGCTCGATAATCACATCTTCAACCGGTACGTCCTGGTGTCCGCTTTTGCTGCCGGTCTTGACTCTTCTGATGGCATCGATCACTTCCATACCCTCAACCACCTTGCCGAATACGCAGTAACCCCAGCCTTGTGCAGTTGGTGCGCTGAAATTGAGGAAGTCATTGTCGTTGACGTTGATGAAGAACTGGCTGCTGGCGGAGTCCGGGTTTGGTGTACGCGCCATGGCTATCGTGTAGATGCTGTTCTTCAGGCCGTTGTTGGCTTCGTTCTTGATTGGGGCGTTGGTTGGTTTCTGGTTCATGCCCGGCTCGAAACCGCCGCCCTGAATCATGAAGCCGTCGATCACGCGGTGAAAAATGGTGTTGGCGTAAAAGCCGCTGTTAACATATTCCAGAAAATTGGCTGTTGTGATTGGAGCCTTTTCGGCGTTCAGTTCAATTGTAATAGTGCCGAAATTGGTGTGCAGTTTTACCACGGTATATCCTTAATAATTGAGACGATGAATTGATGTAGTGCAGGAAAAACTCAGGCTGGACC
This sequence comes from Betaproteobacteria bacterium HGW-Betaproteobacteria-8, assembly GCA_002842135.1. The sequence continues at coordinate 22,960 of PHCD01000013.1, forward strand.
TTCGTACATGATTTTCCAGTTGCCGTTCTCCAACACCCAGTATTGGCGTTTGCGCATCTGGCTGTCCAGATGGTTGCTCTTGAATGACTGTTCGAAATTGACCACAGCCATTTCCTGCTTGCTGTTTGGGTAGCGCAACATACTGACGTTCGAGAGTTCGATTTCCACATTCGGTTTGCTGGCTTGCACACGGCGTTTGTGATTTGCCCAGGCATTGTAATCAGAACCTTTGCTGAAGAAGCTCTTTGAGTAGTGAGCCAGGTAACGTTCTGTATTTTGCGACTCCCAGTCCGTGCGCCAGTCTTCCAGCGCCTTGGCTAATGATGCTTTAAGCGGGGCTGTTTCTTTGGGGCCTAGCCATTTAAGGTCATTGTCAATAACAACCAGGGTTTTACCACTTTGCAGAATAGGGGCCAGTGTTTTCAGTTCCGGGTTTGCCATGACAAGGCATCCATTGCTGGCTAATGGTGCTCTGCTGTAAGTGTCGCTGGCAGTGCCATGAATCCATATGCCAGAGCCGGTTTTACCCATCTGCCTATCCCATTCATTGGGATAGTTGAGTGGGTATGCCATGCCGCCATAGAAGTCAGGCAAAGTTTGTGTCAGTTTTGAACCGGCAAAATAGACGCCAATGGGTGTCCGCTGGTCGCCTTCAACAAATTTATCGATACCGTTTTTGCCGAGGGTGATGTAGAAATCGGCTACATATACAGGTTTTCCATCGTCGTTCCGGTAAAGATAGAGGCGAGAACGAGCGGCATCGACGACTACGACATGCTGATGACTTTTATCAATTTGCCATAAGGGTTCTGGCAGGCCGCGTGGCTTCTGTTGTGCGATATAGTGTTCCAGCCGCTGACGAGCTTCATTCTGGAAGTCCTGGATGGCCTCAGGCGAGCGAGTGGGCGAGTTGCCAAAAGTGTTGATTTGCTGCGCGCGCGCCATCAGCAAATCGCCACGCACGAGATGGGCAAGCTTGAAGTTCGGTGCCTTGCGCAGCAGTTCTTCTGTCGTATCCAGCGCTTGCTGAGTCTGCCCCTGTGTTACCTGGATGAGGCTCTTGATCAGAAGCTCTTCAATGTTACTGGAATTGAATTGTTTGCCGCTGAAAAAGCTGCCGAAATCGCCATAGTTGATTGCGGTTGCATTCCATGGCAATAGTGCGCTGGCGACAATAAATAACTGAAATACCCGTTTGAATTTACGCATTAACTTTTCAATTAACTAAACTCAGCGTTGAGCAGTTTCCCGTTCAATAAGCCACTGGCCATTGGTATTGATCATGACCAGAGTTTTGCCTGTACGTTGTGACAGGTGTGACGCACGATAGCTCTGTTTGAAGCTGACTTGCGCCTGTGTGCTGCTATCCATGACAATTTTAATCTCATCGACGTCAACTTTGATACTTTTTGGTGCGCTGATCCGTGTGCGGCGTAGATTTTCCCAGGCACTGCGGCTCTCACCCTTGGGTGTCTTGAAGCTGGAGCTGTAGCTGGCAAGATAAGTATCTACATCCTGGTCAGACCAGGCTTTCGCCCATTTTTCCACTGCTGCGGTGATTTGTGCATTAGCGTCAGCTGAATCTGCAGCTGCGGTATTGACTGTAGCTGCTGCTGGTGCTGCAGATTTTGCAGCGGGTTTGACGCCAGCCAGCTTAACAGGTTCAGTTGCTTTGGTGATAGGCCGTGTAGCCGACATGACCGGTTTCTTGGCGGAAGAGAACAGGTCGCGGATCAAAGCCAGCTTGTTCTGGGCACGGGTATTGCCGCTATCCAGTTGCAAGGCCTTGTCATAGGCTTCTGAGGCCATTCTGGCATAGATGTCGCCGAGGTTTTCATGGGCTGTCGCATAGCTGGGGTGTGTTTTGATGGCGCTTTCGAGCGCCTTTCTGGCCTGGTCATATTGACCATTTTCTGCGTAGAGTACGGCCAGGTTGTTATAAGGCTCAGGCAGGTTGGGGTTTTTGCTGGTGATGTCCGCAAAAATCTTGATGGCTTCGTCACGTCGATTCTGTTCAGCCAGGATCACGCCTTTAATGAATTGTGCCTGTACATCCTTGGGATTTGCTGCAAGATAAGTATTGATGCGCTCCAGGGCAACCGTCTGCTGGCCTTGATTGGCAAGCTTGGCAATCTCTTTCAGATCGTCTGCCTGAGCGATTCCAAAAACGAATACGGATGCTATGAGCAACAAAGCACGAGGCAAGGCGCGGATTAAAGGCATTGTGATATACTTTTCGAGTCAAATAAGTAGCAATTCTAACAACAAGCCTATTCAACCTCCAATAGCTCATTACATTTCTTAGTGATTAATTTTGCAGAAGAATTTTCGATTCTGAATCCGTCCTGAATTTTCTTTGTTACCTGACCCCCCGAAAAATGCTCAAAATCTATAATTCCATCGCCCGTGAAAAGCAGACATTTGTCCCGATTATTGCCGGCAAGGTCAGCATGTACGTTTGTGGCATGACGGTTTACGACTATTGCCATCTCGGCCATGCGCGTGTGATGGTGGTGTTCGATTTGGTCAACCGCTGGCTGCGGGCCTCCGGTTTTGATGTTACTTACGTGCGCAACATTACCGACATTGATGACAAGATCATCAATCGCGCCAATGAGCGCGGCATTACGATTCAAGCGCTGACGGATGAGTTCATCCGGGCCATGGATGAGGATTCCGAAAAACTGGGCGTATTGAGGCCGGATATCGAACCGCGCGCCACCATGCATATCGCAGATATGGTGACCATGATTGGCCAATTGATAGAAAAGGGCCATGCTTATCCGGCGGATAACGGCGACGTGTTCTACTCGGTCAACAGCTTCGAGGGTTACGGCAAACTTTCCGGCAAGTCACTGGAAGACCTGCGCGCGGGCGAGCGGGTCGAGGTGGACAGTTTCAAGCGTGACCCCATGGATTTTGTGCTGTGGAAAGCGGCCAAACCCAACGAGCCGAGCTATGACTCGCCCTGGGGCAAAGGGCGCCCGGGCTGGCATATCGAATGTTCGGCCATGGGTGCGCATCACCTCGGCAAGCATTTCGACATTCACGGCGGTGGCCAGGATCTGCAGTTTCCGCACCATGAAAACGAGATCGCCCAGTCTGAAGGCGCGCATGACTGCACTTTCGTCAATTACTGGATGCATAACGGTTTTGTCCGCGTCGATGATGAAAAGATGTCCAAGTCGCTGGGCAATTTTTTCACCATTCGTGAGGTGTTGAAAAAATACAAGGCCGAAGTTGTACGCTTTTTCATTCTGCGTGCGCAATATCGCAGTCCGTTGAATTATTCCGATCAACACCTGAATGATGCGAACCAGGCGCTGTTGCGGCTTTACACAGCATTGAAGAACGTGCCGCCTGTTGATGTCAGCATTGACTGGCAAACGCCTTATGCCAAACGCTTCAAGGAAGCGCTGGACGATGATTTCAATACGCCGGAAGCTTTCGCCGTGCTGTTTGACCTGGCGAATGAGGCTAATCGTAGCAAATCGGCAGAAATCTCCGGCCTGCTCA
>PHCD01000107.1 GCA_002842135.1 Betaproteobacteria bacterium HGW-Betaproteobacteria-8
CATCAACCAGAATCGCGGCCGAGGCATCGTGCCCCAGCGCACCGGATAAACCTAGAATAATCATGCTTCAGGACTCACTGACTTCTTCAATTAAATTCAAACCACTGTTCATGCCTATAGCTCAAGCCTGCAGCGCCTTGGCCATCAGGGGATGGTCGCCATATGTTTTTTGCAAGGCGTCTATCAGCGACTGCTGCACGTCCGGCTGATCCTGCCAGTTTCGCAACAAGCGCTTCAGGTCGCGCACATGGCTCGTTTCAAACCAGGCCCTGCATCGAAATTCGCGCAAACTGTCAAGATCGATCAATACGGGCTGATTGCCATCAATATGGATATTGCTCGCCTTGAGATCGCCATGTGAAATCTGCAGCAACATCAACTTGTACATCAGCCCGGCCAGCGCTTCCAGCACCGGTTTTTGTTGATCATCCGCGACAGAAGCCGATCGCAGCCACTGCGCAATATCCGGCGTAGCACTATAGTCGGCGACAAAATACGCCCGGCCCCGCAACGGCCCTAACCTCTGCTCCAGCAGTGCCACAGGCGCTGGCGTGGCAATGCCGTACATCAGCAGCCGGTAGGCGTTGACCCATGAATCAGCCGCCCTGCTCGGGCGCCAGAATCGGCCCAGCAGGTGCCAGAAACTTTTAATATTGTACCGTTTTACGACCAACTTTCGGCCATTGATTTCTGCCAACGCGACTGTGCAGGTGTTGCCGCTCTTCAGCCTTTGCCGGCTGATATCCTCAATCAGCGCATCAGGCGTAGCAAGCAACATCTGTTGCAGTGGCGCATTGGGATTTTGCCGAGACATGGCCAGAAAGTGGCGCCAACTACGGGAAACCATGACGTCCGTGCATTGCCTCAAGACCTTCTTTTCGGCATAAGTTCGTACGGCGCGTCGCCTGTAATAAGCGATGCGCGATTGCATCTGTTGCTCATCCGGATGTTGCTGCCAACCACGACCAACGGCATACGCCTGCAACAACGTGGGCAACCAGACCTGGATTTCCAGCACATCGAATTTGGACAATAGCAGGGCCAGATTGCCGAGTGCCGCCCGCCTTGTGAGAAACTGCGGCAAAGACTTGATGGCATCGCCATCCAGCGTGTAGAGCTTCTCGCCCTGCACAAGAAAATTCTTCAGGTAAAGATCGGTCTGCATGAGTCCGGCATGATGGTGAGCCGCAACTTCTGCGACCAGTTTCAGGGCCAGGTCCAGCCTTTGCTCACCGGTACACTGTTGCCAGGCCTGTTCCGCATTCATGGCATCATCGATCGCGGCATAAATCAGTACCCGCCAGCCAGCGGCACTATTCTGTATGCTTATATCCGCAGAGTGCAGCAAGGCAGGGGTCGCGATACCGGCCCTGATCAGCTTACCAACCCCTTCCGCGTCGCGCGCAGCATAGCGTTGCGCCTGTGAACCGATGAATATCTTGGCATAGACGGACTGGCCGTTCCAGACTCCGCGACACACCAGTCGCTTGTTGGGCACGGCACGGACAACACGAAGATCATGCAACTGCCCGGCATCCTCCAACGATACATCGAATGGTGTATCTGCAGCCTCGCGGGACAGCTGGAAAAGATCAACCATGCGCAAAGGCAGCCTAAACCGCCACTTCCTGCTGGCGCTGTCTCTTGGGCTTACGGCTCCTGCTGATCACCAACCGGCATAGCACCTTGGACCAGAACCCGAGTTTCTCGATGCCAAGATACTGCTTGAAGAAATACAGCCGCGTGGTCCGGCTCAGGCCGCCGATATCCCGATTCAGCGTTGCGAGGTCGCGCCGGGTGCGCGAGAGCGGAAAGAGCTTGATGCGGGCCTTCTCGAAATCGATGATTACGGCCTTGGGTGCATCCGGATTCACCATATTGACCAGCAGATGTTTGGAGTGCAGCGCACGATGCTGCACGCGCGCCTCGTGCAGACTCCTGACCGCCTTTGCAGCACAGGTGATTACCGCCTGTTTCTGCCGGCGCGTGTAAGCCGGGTTCAGCAACACTTCTGCGGCCACGCGATCGGCCGAGCGGTAACCCAGCAATTCTTCCGTCATCAGGATCGCCTGGGCACCTTCTGTCGATGACTTCTGATCAAAAAACACCAGCGTCGGTACCGGCACGCCATGGTTCTGCAGGTGGCTGATCGTTTTGTACTCGCAGGAAAAGGTCGCAACGCCGGAAAACGGGTGCAGGAAAGTACGGCGGATGTAGTTCTGCTGACGCTTGAGGAACAAGCCCAGCTGACCGCCATCCGGCATTTCCAGCACCAGCCGATTCACACCGCTCCAACCGCCACGGCCCTGATTCGGCGATTCGAACCAGTCACCGCGATAATTCCAGAGATGGTCGAAATCGCCGAGCTGATTCGCTTCCAGCTGGTTTTTTAACGTGGATGAAATGTAGGCTTGCAAGGGGACCTCTTACCAGAGTTTTGTTTCAGGCATTTTGCCATGAAATTTCAAATAGAGTTTGTCCGCCCGGCTTGCCACCTGACGCCAGAATCCAGCTTCGCCCAGCAAGGTGTCTTTCAACGACTGGCGACGGTAATGTTTGAGAAAACGCAGGTAATCGCGCCTACCCAAACCAGCCTCCATGGCGGAAAAATAGAGGGCGGCCATATCCTTCATGCGATCGACCGGACGGATCTGCGAACGGATGCCGACGCGGTGCAGGTCAATGAGATAAAGGTATATCTCACCCTTAGCCAGTTTCGCATTATCCAGACATATATGGCAGATATAAAAATCCCGGTGATTCATGCCGCCGTCGTGCAACCTGCGCGCCAGTTCCGCAGCCTTGATCAGCAGCTTGCGCTTGAATGCCGGTTCCGGCGGATTGTTCTTCCAGTCGGCACACAAGGTCTCCAGTGAAACAATGTCGCCCAAGTCTTCAGTCATCAGAAACGACTGCAGGGTTGCGGGATTCAGCCCGCGCACCCCATAAGCCACCGCCGGCGTGGTGGGGATACCGATTTCACCCAGTTTGCGGATGGCCTGCCATTCGGTTTCCGCCGTCAACACCGGCCATTTGGCACTCAGCAGGTTCTTGAATATCTCGCGCCAGCCGACACCGAAATGCTGTTTGACGAAATAAAACTTGCCGCCGATGCGCACGCGTATGGTCTTGCGTCCGGGCACATCGCGAAACACCTCGCCATGCAGTTGCATGACGCTATCGAACGGATCCTGATCGACAAAAAACTGATGCAGCCAGTGCGGCGCTTCCATGTGCTCACGAGCCCACATCAGCGACCGGCTCCGCGTTTCTTCTCGGCAACCTCGATCAGCACCCGGGCTTCCGCACTGCCGTCATTCGATGCCATAACTTGACTTGCATGTGCCAAGCCATTGTGACTCCACTGCTCACGCTCCGCGCTCTCCATCATCTGCAGAAACAACCGGTTGAAATCGTTCTGCTCAAAAGGACTGCTCGCGACCAGTCCAGCCTGCGCCTCGGCCACATGAAAGGCATAGCCGCAAGTAGCCGTCACCAACGTCGGCAGGCCGCTGGCCAGCGCTTCCAGAATCACCAGGCCGGTATTCTCCCGGTAGGCAGGATGCACATAAACGTCTGCCCCCTGCATCAGGTCCGGAATATCCGGACGGCCTTTGGAAATAGTCACCTGACGCTCAACTCCGAGCTTCTTCGCCATTTGCATGAAAGGCTTGGGGTTGTCCTGACCAACGGCTACCAAGCGGGTGGTCGCCAGCTTGTCCTGCGGCAGACTGGCCATGGCATGAATCGCCCGATCCAGACCCTTCATGGAAAAGCCGGAACCGACCAGAAGATAGACGAAATCCTCATCACCAAAACCGAAAGTCTGCCTCAGATGTTGGCGCATTGCCGCTTTGTCCTTGGGCACAAAGCGCTCCGCAGACAAGAACGGCGGAATGAAATGAAAGCGGGCATCCTGCGTCTGATACCACTTCTGGAAATAGCCTTTTTCGATATCGGATAGCAGCAGGATCTCGGTCGCGGCTTGCGGCTGAAAGATGGCTTCCTCGCATTGCGCAAACCAGCGGTAACGCGGCGTCAGCCGATAGAGCCAACTTCTTTGCGCATGCGCACGCTCGATAAAACAGGGATCGGCCGCGAAATAGACATCCAGCCCCGCCATGCGGTTGAAGCCGACGACAAGATCGAAAGGTTTGCCGTCTGCGGCAGACTGCGCGATATGCTGATGCGCCTGTGCGATAAAGCGCCGGTATTTCGTGTAATTGAAAATGCCTTGCGCCGGAATGACATGCACCTTGATCTCAGCCTCCGGCCGGTCGCCATCCCACGAGATCGTGAAAATCTCGACCTGATGACCTCTGCTGGTGACTTCCCGGGCGATGCGCAACATGTCGCGCTGCATGCCGCCGAAGGGAAAATACTTGAAAATCAGGAATGCAAACTTCAATCGACCATCTCGCTAAATAAAGGCCACATTGTATGCGAAAATGCCGCCTATGCCTCGATTGCTCATCATCAAGACCACCTCTCTGGGTGACGTCATTCACAACCTGCCGGTCAT
>PHCD01000108.1 GCA_002842135.1 Betaproteobacteria bacterium HGW-Betaproteobacteria-8
GAGCCGATCAGGTAGAAAGTTTTGGCCTTCTTTTCCTTGGCGATCCAGTCCAGGCCGGCAAGAATCTGCTGTGTCGCTTCCTGGCCGGTATAGAACACGTTCTTGGATTGTTCCAGGCCTTCATAGAAAGTCGGGTAGAACAACAAACCGTTTTCCTTTTCGAATACAGGCAGTGCAGCCTTGCGTGAAGCAGAAGTCCAGCAACCGAAAACGGTTGCAACCTTGTCATTCACCAGCAGTTTCCTGGACTTTTCCGCAAAAGTCGGCCAGTCGCTGGCGCCGTCTTCCTGGATGACCTCGATCTTGCGGCCGAGTACACCCCCCATAGCATTGATCTGTGCAATCGCCAGCTTTTCCGCCTGGATAGAACCGGTCTCGCTGATCGCCATGGTGCCGGTAGCTGAATGCAGGATACCTACCTTCACTGTCTTGTCAGTCACGGCCAGCTTGGTGGTGTTGACCTTGGCTGTCGGGAAATCCGCAGCCATGGCACTACTGGTAAACAGGCCTGCAGCAAGCATTGCGCCCATCAAAGCCCCCGTACTGCTCATAAATCGACGTCGATTAAAGTTACTCATCAAATTTCTCCTAACGTAAAAAATTTCGAAAAATCCTGTCTATCTGAATCCCATGAAGCATTAATGCCCAAGCATCCATGGCCTTGCCGTTTTCTTGGTCTGCATCTTCAATAGGCTTCCTTTCTCTTTTGAATTTGCACTGGTGTTTTCATTGGAAGATTTGCAGGTATGCCCGCCTGTACAGCCACAGCTTGAACGTCTTGCCGCCCTCGGCTCATGCGCAGATTTCTCGTTACGCTCATGCGCGACTCGACTTGCCTTATCCATCACCGCCAGATGCGGCGCAGAGATAATTCGTGAGCCCAGCTCGCCGCAAATATCACAAGCAGCCTGCTGCTGGGATTCACTCATCTTGCGTAGCGCCGTGAAGGTGCCGCAGCTTTCGCACTCGTACTCATAAAGTGGCATGTCAGGTCTCTCCTTCTATCAAGAAGCGGAAGCCATATCGGTGCCCGGCGTCACCAGCTTCAGCGGCCCATCCGCATTCGGTTTCAGGTCGAAATCGAAAATCTCGGTCGGCAGCCAGAGCGTTGCGCAGGCATTCGGGATATCCACCACACCGCTGATATGGCCTTCCACCGGCGCCGTGCCAAGGATCGAGAGCGCCTGCTCGCCGCTGTAACCGAATTTCTTCAGGTACTCGATGGCATTAAGGCAGGCCTGACGGTAAGCAACATGCACATCCAGGTAGTGCTGCTTGCCCTGCTCGTCTACCGAAATGCCTTCAAAAATCAGGTAATCACGGTAGTTGGGCGTCAATGGACTGGGTTGGAACAGCGGGTTCTTGATACCGTACTTTTTGACGCCGCCCTTGATCAGGCTGACCTTGATATCCAGGTAACCGGCCATCTCAATCGCCCCACAGAAAGTGATTTCGCCGTCGCCCTGCGAGAAGTGCAGGTCACCCATGGAAAGGCCACCATCTTTCACATAGACCGGGAAATACACCTTGGAACCCTTGGTCAGGTTCTTGATATCGCAGTTACCGCCATGATCACGCGGCGGCACGGTACGGGCACCCTCCATTGCCGCCTTCGTGGCTTCCTCGCCTTTCATCCGTCCCATGACAGCAGCCTGGGCACTGGGCGGCAAGCCGAGCGGCGGAACGCGATCCGGCTCAGTCGCAATCAGTTCTGCCTCGCGCTTGTTCCAGTTTTCCAGCAACTCGCGTGAAGGCAGGCAACCAATCAGGCCCGGATGCATGATCCCGGCGAACTTGACGTTGGGCACATGGCGTGATGTCGTGTAAATGCCGTGGAAATCCCATATGGACTTCCGGGCTTCTGGGTAATGATCGGTCAGGAAGCCGCCGCCGTTTTCCTTGGAGAACAGCGCGTTGAAACCCCACTGCGAATCCTCGAAAGTACCCACATCCAGAATATCCACCACCATCAGGTCGCCGGGTTCCGCACCTTCAACCCCGATCGGACCGCTCAGGTAATGCACCTGCAACAGGTCCACATCACGAATATCGTTCGCACTGTCGTTGTTGCCAACCTGCCCACCGGTCCAGTCCATGCACTCGACACGAAACTCGTCGCCCGGCTTGACCATGGCAATCATCGGAATGTCCGGGTGCCAGCGGTTGTGAATCTGGCCGTCCTGCTCCCAAGGCTTTTTGTTCAAATCTAATTTCACTAACGTTTTCATTCGTCTACCTCCTGCGCTTGAACCAATAAAAAGAATTGATATTGCCGGTCAGGCTCAGAATTGGAGCTGCAAGGCAACAACCAGGCTGTCGACATCAGATTCGTTGCTTACATCCAGCTTGGAGTAAGTGCCGCTGACTTGTGCGTTATAGCCATCAATGATGTAGGCAACACCCAGGTCATACTTTTTGGTGTCAATATCAGAATCAGCATCGAATTTTTGATAGCGGGCGAAAGGCTGGAATTGGCCCCAGCCAACCTTGTCCTTGAAGATGTAGCCAGCGCCGGCGGAATAGGCCTGACCTTCTTCACTGAGGAACACGCCATCGGTGTCATAGTCGTAATAGGCGGCTTCAAGGGAAATCGCGCCCGGACCGACATCTTTCTTCTCTAGCAGGAAATCGACGCTATAAGAACTGTATTTACCTTGGTCAGTGGCTGAAACTGCGCCATTGTTCTGGGTTCTACCGGCAACACCAATAGCCAGAATGTCTTTGGTACCCAGGTAATTACCTGTGCCGTAGTATCCAGGCTCTGCGTCCCAGAAGTCATATTGGAGCCTGCCGGCGTACATCAGGCCGTCAGAGCCACGTGGACTCGCCACCAGGCCTGCAACCGGTGCGATCTTGAATGCGGTATTGCCTTCAAATGCACCAAAGGAATATGCAAATTTCCCATCAAAGGCATTACCAACCAAGGCAACACCATCGTCACGGCCGATGTAACCACCGTTAAAGCCATAACGTGAGGCAATACCAGACCAGTAGCCGCCACCTAATGAGTAATAGGGGCCGGCCAGATTTGCACGGTCACTAGGGGACAGGAAACGACCTGCCCAAATGCTGATTTCCGGTGTGATCTCAAAAATACCGGCAGCATCAATGACCTGAAAACCTTCGCCGGCAATGTCCTTCTCAGTATTCAAGATACCTTTGATGTATTTGTTGAGTGAGCCGGACAAGTAGATACGTGCGCTATCCAGATCAAAATCGTTAGATCGGGAAGATCCGTTTCCGGCACCATCTTCCACGCTTGAATAACTACCCCTCATACCAAAACCGACGCTGATATATTTGTCTTCGCCAAAGGTAATTGTTCCAGCAGCATGTGTAGCTGCCGAGAAAAGACTTGCAACGGAGGCTACCGCTGCAATTAACGCTGATTTCTTGAATGTTGCATTCATTTCCGCACCCCTTTTACTTTCATGAACATCGATAAAATAAAATTCGCCATCGCTACCTGATGAAACAATTTCTAATTTCGTGGAGCTAGATTAGCGATGCAGGGGTGCACCTTAAATACGTCATATTGCGTAGACGATTAAAAGAAGACTGGCTCAAATATGTGTTAATTTTTATCGACTGAAATTAATCCAACAGTCTCGAAAAGGCGCAATCTGACATGATGAATTTTTTATTAAAATCAAATGGATATTTGATTATTTCCGCCTGCATTGGGCTATCCGCATGTGGTGAGTTTTCATATAAGCGAGGCGCTGGCGCTGCCGAGTTGCAACAAACAAAACAGGCATGCCAGGCGAAATATCAGGAAGAATCAGCCATGGAAAAATGTCTGGCCGAGAATGGCTGGGTTGTGAGGGACTTTGAAAAAGAAGAGCCGCTGATGGCCGTTTCTTTTGTTGATAACAACCGAATGGTGGATCAAGGTAAATCAGCTACAGAAGAACCAGCCCATGCATCCACGCAGGGCGAATCCGGCACGAACGACGCAAAAGCGAATGACGCTCAAGATACCAAACCCCAGAATTCACAACCAAATTCAAAACCAAAAGACCCGCTGGATATATTTTTGGTGAATTCCTGGTGGAGTATCGGCAAAGGGCCGGATGCGCTAAAAATTGATACCGAAGAATGCGTAGCCAAGCTTGGTGAAGAACACCGGCCCGATAGCGTTACACTCAGAACAACACGTGGATTCTTGATCTGTATGCGTACCAAAAACTGGCGTGCATTGCAGGCTAAATAACGGCCTGCATCAGGCGATGCATTGCCATTACTCCAGAATTAACCGTCTATTGAAGAAAAAGTTAATTTAATCGAACGAATAATCCGCCGGTGTAGCGCTATTCCATTCCTCTATCAGTTGCCGGGCGTTGTCCGCATCCCTGTCTTCCACCATGACGCGCATCAGGCCGAAGGCCGGCAATTCCCCAGCGCCACCCTGCAGGTACTCGCCTGCGATATGTGCCTGTATGCCAAACTGCTTGAGTAACCCGACAATGAGGTTGGCTTCTATGGAATGAGCGGGTTCGTA
>PHCD01000014.1 GCA_002842135.1 Betaproteobacteria bacterium HGW-Betaproteobacteria-8
GCGAACAATCTGCAGGATTAGTTTTTGTTGTGCCTCAACCTCGGACAAGCGCACGGGACCTTTACTTTCCAGGTCTTCACGCATCATCTCGGCAGCACGTGTGGACATGTTCTTGAAGATTTTTTCGCGCAGTTCGGCAGTCGAGCCTTTGAGCGCAAGAATAAGGCTGTCGGATTGCACTTCACGCAGTATGGTCTGTATGCCCTTGTCGTCGATCTCCATAATGTCATCGAAGACAAACATCTCATCCATGATTTTTTGTGCCATATCGTCATCGTAGGATTTCAGCGCGTCCATCAGCGATGTTTCCTGCTCGCCGCTGATGTAGTTCATGATTTCCGCCGCTGCCTTGATGCCGCCAAGGTTCTTCTTTTTAAGGTTTTCATTGCCGCTGAGCAATTTGGTCAGCACATCGTTCAATTCCTTCAATGCGGTTGGTTTGACCCCGTCCAAAGTGGCGATACGCAACATCACATCGTGGCGCAGGCGTTCCGTGAAATGGCCGAGTACTTCTGAGGCCTGGTCGCGCTCGAGATGCACAAGGATGGTGGCGATAATTTGCGGGTGTTCATTCTTGATGAATTCTGCGACGGTCAGCGCATCCATCCATTTCAAGCTTTCGATGCCGCTGGAATCGCGCTCTTGAATGATGCGGCTGATCAGGCTGGAAGCCTTGTCTTCGCCCAATGCGCGATTCAGAACAGAACGCACGTAATCGTCCGAATCGAGGCCAAGGGAAGTGTTCTGGCTGGCGGTCGCAAGAAATTCATTCAGCACCGATTCGACTTCGTCGTGGCCGATGGTCTTCATTGCAGTCATGGCGGCGCCCAGCTTTTGCACCTCGCGCGGACTCAAGTGCTTCATGACTTCAGAAGCTTCTTCTTCACCCAGCGCCAGCATGAGAATGGCGCCTTTTGTAATGTTATCTTCAACCATTGCTGCTGACCCATGACGTCACTACATTAGCGACCAATTTCGGATTTTCCTTGGCGATTTGCTTGGTCACTATCAGGTTTTCCTGATAGCCCTGGGCACCGAGCCCTCTCGCTGAACTCTGGTTGCTGCTTAGCTCCACCACCGCACCATCGTCCGATGGGCCTGGCAACATTGGGGTGGCAGGTGTGGTAAGCGTGCGCACCATCGGCTTCAGCAGGCGCAGGTAGAGCAGCAGGATGATGATCAGGCCCAGCAGGAACTTGCCGGCATCTTTCGCCATATCGATGGTTGCCGGTTGCTTCCATAACGGAATCTCGGGCAGGACTTCCTGTTCTATGGCAGCGAATGAGTTGTTGACCACGGTTAATGAGTCGCCGCGTTCGGCGTTGAAACCCATTGCCTGTTTGGCAAGCTCGTTGATCTGGGTTTTTTCATCATCGGTCAGCGGACGTGTGACGGTTTTGCCTTTTGCATCCACACTGGTGATGTGATTGACGACCACGGCAACCGTCAGGCGCTTGATGCCGCCCATGGGTTGCTGCACGTAGCGCACGGTCTTGTCGACTTCATAATTGGTCGTCACATTCTTTTGTGAGCTGACAGGTGTGGTGACGGTGGTTGCATCTGCAGGCTGGTTAGCCACAAGGGGTGCAGTAGCGGGTGCCGGAGGCTGATTGGACAATGCCCCGGGAACACCACCTGTCGTCGTCGTGGTGGAACTGCTCGATTCACTGCTCTGCATGCTGCGTACAGTGATGTCTTCCGGTGTCTGGTTCGGCTTGTAGATTTCTGCGGCCTGTTCAGAACTTGAAAAGTCGACTTCTGCACTGGCCTCGGCGCGCACATTATTCGCACCGACCAGCGGAATGATGATGGACTCGACACGCTTGATGATATTGCGTTGCAAATCCTCAATATATTTGAGTTTGGCTGGGTCAAGCCCATCTGACATGCCATCCTTGCCGGTATCCGAAAGCAGGTTGCCGTTCTGGTCGACTACCGTGACATTGGCAATCGGCAGGTCGGGCACGCTGCTGGCGACCAGGTGCACAATGGCGCTGACCTGTCTTTTATCCAGGCTGCGTCCTGCGTGCAGGTTAAGTAAAACAGAAGCGGTAGGCTTTTTCTGCTCACGGGTGAATACACTGGATTTGGGGATCGCCAGGTGCACCCGCGCGACCTGGATCGTATCCACCGACTGGATGCTGCGCTCCAGTTCGCCTTCGAGCGCGCGCTGAAAATTCACTTGTTCGACGAACTGCGAAACGCCGAATTTCTGGTTTTCCAGTAATTCAAAACCCACGTTACCGCCTTTAGGCAGGCCTTGTGATGCAAGCTTGAGCCTGGCTTCGTGTACATGATTGGAAGGCACCATAATGGCACTGCCGCCTTCGGAAAATTTGAAAGGAATATTCATCTGTTCAAGTGCGGCGACGACAGCCCCGCCATCCTTGTCAGAATAGTTTGAGAACAGAACGCGATACTCAGGCTGCTGACTCCACAACCAGACCACCGTCATAAATGCGATGACCGCTGCAGCGCCAATGGCCAGCATAAACTTGCCGCCCATCAAGGATTTGCCCGCCTGGGCAAGTCCGCTACCGCCATTCACCGATACTTCTGCTGTTGCCATTTACCACTCCCATCAAAATTTATTGCATCGGGTTTCCCCTATTGGATGTCATTATGAGGTGGTCAACCAATATCAATTGGTGGAATAGAAGAGGATTAATCGGCTTAATTCGAGGATTTCATTTCCCCCGGAATGCTAAATTGAGCATGTCATAAAAATGTAGATGAGAAAGCAATGAATACCGGAGCCATAGACGCAAACAGAATCCAGTCCATGCTTGCCCAACTCAAGGCAGCAGCACAAACCCCCGCAAGCAGCATGAATATCAATGCTATCGGGCCCGCTGCCCTGAAAGAGTCGCAACAAGCCGGGAAAGTGGATTTTGCCGCAGCCTTGAAAGCCTCACTTGATCACGTTAACAGTGCGCAAATGAATGCCGGTACGCTGAGCAAAAACTTTGTGCTGGGCGATGAAAAAGTCAGCCTGTCGGATGTCATGATTGCCGGGCAAAAAGCCAACATCGCGTTTCAAGCTACCTTGCAAGTACGTAACAAGCTGGTTTCAGCCTACCAGGATATTATGAATATGCCGGTTTAACCTGGAAACCGTAACTCAAGCCACAGAGTACCCGCATGGGGCATGTCCGCCACCAATGGCGCTGAAGCGCCTATTGTTGGCGCCAACACAGAGGCAAAGCGGATTGCATGGTGTTGAGAGAGTCACCCGATTGGTGGAAGTCATGATTCCGGCAAGCTCTGGTTTTTTCTCTGTGAACTCTGTGTTCTCTGTGGCTAACTGCGTTTTTCAGGTTTAAATACGCTACCTTTCCATTTTCTCCAGGACTACTTGCCCAAGGTCTGGTTTTCCATTTGATACAACCAGGCAAGAATCTCGGCAATCGCGGTATACAGGGCAGGGGGAATGTGGTCGTCCAGGTCCACCTGCATCAACAGGTTCACCAGTTCTTTCGATTCATGCACAAAAATTTCATGCTCCCTGGCGCGCGCGATGATTTGCTCGGCAATTAGGCCGCGCCCCTTGGCGACGACATGCGGCGCCAGATCGCCAGCCTCGTAGGCTAATGCAACTGCCTGCTGCTTAGGGTTGTGCATGCGCTTGTACCGTTAGATGGTCCAGGGTCTGGCCCGCAGCCTCCAGGCTTTCCGTCAGTTTCGGGCTTTGCTGTTTGAGCAGGGCCAGCGTTGACTCCTTGCCTGCCAGCAATTCAATGCGCATGTGGCCGTTGACGTGGCTGATGCTGGCTGTGACTTCACCCAGCCGTGGCAAATGAAGTGTGATCTTGCTGGTGATCATGGTTTCATCTGTATCCGTTGCATGATGGTCTTGCTGGTTGTTATGCCGGTCTTGGCGGCTGATCTCCCATTCCATTTGTTGCTTGGGCCAGACTTCGCCATGCCATAGCAATCGTTGCTGTTCCATGGTTTGCAGCTGTTGTGGCACCAGGGCGGTCAGCGTGCTCGCAGGCTGGTTCTGCGGTTCTTGCAGAATGGCGGACAAAGGGCGTTTGCCGGCCATGAACTCGGCCAGGTGCGATTCATAAAACAGGCCGCTCATGACCAATGCCTGCCTGAGGTCGCTTGCAATTTTGTCGACAGGGTTGAGTGGTGAACTGGTGACAACTTGTTGTGCTTCAAAGCGGTTCGTTGTTTGTTTGTTCTCGGTGGTATTGAGAAACTGGTTAATCAACTGCGCAGAAGGGCTAATGCTGGTGTGGCTGACGGATTGCGCATGCGAAGAAGGCGAAGAAAGTAAAAAGGTCGGGGTAGGAAAGCCGCCCATATAGCGCAAAGAGACGAATTCACCGACATGCGTCTCTTTGCCCAGTGCCATTTTCATCGCACTGCCGTTAAGGGCCACCAAAAAACTCTGGTCATCGAGCCGCGCCACAACCCTGCCTTGATATAGCTGTCCCTTGTTCAACTGCGCCAGGTTGAGTTGTTCAAAACGAAAACCGAGCTCTTCTGCCGTGTCCGCGACGGTATTCATCGGCGCCATCGGACTGATGTTGTTGACCGGGGAGACGGCAGGCTTGTCTGACATGTTTAGTGTGAATACGCCCTAGTGCCCGATATTCATTCCATATGTGCTGCGTAATTTCTGGCGGTTATCACCGCTACGCATCAGGTCGGAAAGCCGTGCCATCCAGGGTTCTACCAGATAACGAATCTGTTTGTCTGTTGCCAGGATTTTTTCGATATATTGAATCTTTTGTTTCAGCTCGTCTTTTGACAAAGGCACTGATTTGTCCGTTGCGCGGATGTCTTCCATGTGAGCCGCACATGCGGCCTCGAGTTTTTCCAGTAATTCCCAATCTTCATCTTGGGTGGCTGCCAGCATTTTCTCACTAATGCTCACGACCTCAGCATAAAGTCTCAATGTTGTATTGCGGTTTGTCATTATTCAGCCCTTTGCTGGCATGTTCTGTTGATTTTGATGATTGATGGCTTGCGGCATTGCCTGTGTTGTGGAGATCCGGCCATCGGCAATGGCAGCCCAGGCAGTTTTGAGATCGTGGAGTAATTTCACAACTTCCAGCACATATTCCGGCTTGTTCTGCAGGTGCCCCACATACAAACGGTTGCTCATGTAGCCGTAAAGCGCATCCAGGCTTTGGGCAATGTCTTCGCCAGCATTCCTGTCGAGAGAAAGCCGCAACCCGCTCTCGATAATCATGATGGCTTTCGATAACGCTTCGCCTTTTTTAACGATGTCTTCATTGCGCATATGCATCAGCCCGGTCTGGCAGGCTTCGATTGCGCCTTCGTACAACATCACAATCAGTTTCAGTGGATTGGCATCGACCACGCCAGTCTCCAGGTCGATACGTTTGTATGCGCTGACACCTTTATTAATGGCCCCAAACATTGCGATTCCTTTTTGTATTAATTTCGTATTCCTTAGCTGTTGGCAGAAAGTTGAGCTAATTGCTGGGTAAGAAAAGAACTGGTCGAGTTCATGCTGCTGATCAGGGTTTCGAGTGCGGTAAACTGGGCCCGAAAGCGTTTTTCTATCAACACCAGACGCGCCTCCTGGTTTTCTTTTTCTTTATCCAGCCTGGTGACTGAACTATTCAAGCCATCTGTTTTGCTGGTCAGGATGCCTTCTTCATCAAGGAAATCTGAAACCAGGTTGTCGAGTTGGGCAGCGAAACCGATACTGTAAGTTACCGTGCCGCGGGCCCCCAAAGCGCCGCCAGCGATATTGATAATCAGGCCTTCACTCGCATCGCCAACCCCGCCCTTGAGCGTGGTGCCAGCGCCGGTGGCGGCAACGCCGTTAATCGTACCAACGGTATCGCTTACGTCTGAGCCGAGTGCGCTGATGTTGACGGCATAAACCCCGGCCTGGGTTTTGCTGCTGCTGCCAACAAAACTGATCTGCGGGTCTGACGCGGTTGCGCTGGAGGCAAACAGTTTGGCGATATCTTCAAAATTGGTGGCAATCTTGTCTTTCAGCTTGGTGCTGTCCAGGGACAATGTGCCGTCTGCCTTGAATCCCACCCCGATTTGCGACAGGGTACTCAAAGCACCGCCGGTGTTGATGCTGCCAGTCAAGGTCGATTTGATCTTGGAGGCGATGCTACGAGCCGTTCCATCGCCTGTCAGTACCGAGCCTTTTTTGGTGACATCATCAAATTTGGTCAGGTTGGTAATCGTTGTGTTGAGGTCGTTGTAAGCTTTGACAAACGCTGTGACAGAGGCCTCAATCGCTGCCGTATCTGTGGCGACATTGAGGTTGGCAGCTGTGCCGCCGCTTACCTTCAGCAGGTTAAGCGTGACGCCTTCGATGGCATCGCTGATGTTGTTGCTGGATTTAACGATATCGATGCCGTCCACATTGAGCAGCGCATCTTTCGCTGCCTGCATCTGTGTCAGGTTCTTGCCGGTGCCGCTCGCCAGTGTCGGGTCAAACGCCAGCTTTGAAAGCCCGCTGTCATCGAGTGCATTGCCGTCATCGTCAGCTACCGAAATCTTGATGCTGTTGGCCGTGCCGGAGTCTTTGGAAGTAATGACCAGCCGGTTGCCGTTGGCACTGCCATCGTTGACGATGGAGGCGCTTACGCCCGCGTTTGCGCTGTTGATAGCATCGCGGACTTTTTCAAGACTATCGCTGCCAGCCGGAATGACGATATCGACCGGGGTTTTGGCGGCATTGGGTGTGAAACTGTTGCCTACGCTGTCGTAGGTGCCCAGCGTGATAGTGAGCGTGCCGGAACCAACGGTATCGGTCTTGTTTGCAAATCCTGCCGTCGCCAGTTTCTGGGTTTGCGCCAGCTGACTCACGGTAACGGCATAATCCCCATTTATAGCCTTGCCATTGGCCGTGGCAGAAAAAATGGTGCTATCGCTGATGTTGGTGCTTTGCACATTGAACTTGCTGGCTGTCGATAAATTCGCCAACGCAGTCTGAAAGCTGGCGAGGGAACTCTTCAGCGTGCCAAAAGCCGAGATCTTTGATTGCAGCGCGGTTTTCTTATCCGCAATGATATTCAGCTGGCCACTTTCTGCGGCTACGAGCTGAGTCACGATCGAATTAACATCGAGTCCTGAGGCGATACCTGCTGCTGAGATCATAATCTATCCTTTCTAACAGAAGACAGGCAACTCGTTTGACCTGTACGCTGGTAATCGAAACGCGATAAAACCGAATATCGCTAGCCTATCCCAGCTTGCGCATTACCTATCAGTCGAACTGCAAAGCAAAGTACGCGCTGTTCAATCAATTAAGCGGGTCAGGCACTATCTGAAATGACTAAACCCTGCAGGCGTGCAAGGTTTCTTGAAATTGCCAGGGCTTCTGTATTCGGCACTTGCCTTAATACTTTCTGGGTCTCGGAATCGAGAACTTTTACAACGATCCTTCCCGATTCTTCATCCATCGTGAAATGAATGCTCTGATGCGAGGTTGCAATGACGCGATTCAGGCTTTCTACGGCTTGCCGCATCTCTTTCGCATTGGGTTGGGGTGTCTCACTGGCGGGTTTACTAGGCACCGCTGGCACATCTGCTTCATTGGTTCTTGCACGATAAGAGCCTAGTTCCCTTACGGCGCTTAAACCATTTATAGATGTAATCGACATGATCTGGATTCCTTACGTTCTAACGCAGGGGATTAGCTATGCTCCCCCGCGTTAGTTGTTTTCAATGATGCTTACTCTGACATTAACCTCTCAGCAGGGTCAGTACGTTGTTAGGCAAGGAGTTCGCTTGCGCCAACATCGCTGTACCGGCTTGTTGAAGGATCTGGCCACGAGTCAGGTTGGCAGATTCAGCTGCAAAGTCGGCATCCATGATCCGTGAACGTGCAGCGGATTGGTTTTCTACAGACACTTGCAAGCTGCTGATAACGGACTCGAAACGGTTTTGTACGGCACCCAGTTTCGCACGGGAGGTGTTGACGGCATCGAGTGCGGTATCGATCAGGCCAATCGCTGTCGTTGCATTTGCATTCGTTGTTACGTCACCTGCAATCGAGGCTGCAGCAGTTGCGGCTACGGCAATCGTGTCGGTGGAATCGGCACCAATCTGGAATGTGAAAGCAGCGCCAAAAACAGCGGTACCGTTGAACTTGGTCGCAGTGCCAAGACGTGTGACTTCAGCAACCAGCTCTTGATATTCAGCATCCAGGTTGGCCAAGTCGCCAGTACCGTTGGTGCCGTTAGCGCCCTGAACTGCCAGTTCACGCATACGTTGCAGTGCGTCGGTTACTTTACCGAGCGCGCCATCTGTAATTTGCGAGAAAGAAATCGCGTCATTGGCGTTACGGATAGCAACGGTCTGGCCACGTGCCTGTGCATCCATACGAGATGCAATTGCCAGGCCGGCAGCGTCATCCTTGGAGCTGTTGACACGCAAGCCAGAAGACAGACGTTGCAATGAAACATTCAGGCTGGATTGTGAAGTGCTCAAGTTACGTTGAGCGTTAAGTGAAGCAATGTTGGTGTTAATTACAGCAGCCATTTTGATTCTCCTTTAATTAGGTTAATTCGTGATTCCGGTGATTTGCCTTCAACGCTGCATCGCCTAATTTCACTGCGCTCAGTATTGTTGAATTGTTTATCGGATGCTTTTTGAGAAAGTTTAGGGTTACCTGAAATCTTTTTTCTCAATTCACAACCGGTAGTTAGCCGGTGTGATTCTGTTGTCGGCAGTTGTTGCGGAAAACTTTAGCAGGCCGTTGAAAAACTACTGCGGTGGCCACCTGCTGCGTTGTGCGGTGCGCGATGTAAGTTGAATTTGTGCTGTTTGTATCTTTAGGGCGGCGGCGTTTGGAGCCAGAAAATATTGAATACCTGGTAATGCGGATGAAGATGAGGCAGGGAGCCAAATATTAAAAAGCCCTGCATTTCTGCAGAGCTTTTATTTTCTGCGCACCCAGCCATTGGTACACTTGATGCAGCGACCACCTGTTGCATAAGTTCTGATAGTATCTTTCTGAATAGCCGTATTTTTAGATTCTCGTATTACATAAACGGGGAAAGATTCAAGGCGTGTTTCAACATTGGGTCACTTAATGATTAACGCAGACATCATCGCTACAGTTGCAGCGGCCATCGCTCTCGGTTCCGCTATTGTCTCCGTGTTGGCGATCTACATCCCTTGGCGAAATACACATGACGCCGAAATCTTCAAAGAAGCCGTCAGTGCTTTGATTCGGTCTTATGAAACGCTCACCTCCCACGGTACCGTAATATGTCCGCCTACCGCTGACCGTCTAAATTGGCTCACTGCCGCCCGACATATTGAAGCTTTCAAGTCGTTGAAGCTTCGACTCAAGACCGATTTGTACGTCACACTCTGCAAGGAAAACGAAGAGTATTGGCGCCACCAGTTCTACCTCTCACTCCTTCGCCATTCCACGTACACCTTTGCCTATTTCAACAATGCTGAAATTGAGCCAAGGTCGGCCCTAGTTCTCTTTTCGTTTGCTGCGTGGCCTAAGGGTCAGCCAGATCCAATCGATCAAATCAACTTCCGAGCACTCCTCGAGGAGTCCAATTATATGCGGACCAATTTCGGTTTTCGTGAATACTTGAAGAAGTTTCCTAAGTATGCAACCGAGACTTAACCTCTCGGGCAACCGGATCGCTCGCAAGTTTCGTTTGCAGGTTCTCTCGGTGCCTTGCCCTCTGGCGGCTGGTTACCTCAAACGTTGGCATCATTAACAATAATTTCATTTCCACAATAAAAAGGAGAAAAATATGAGTGATTTAGTATGCCCTCACTGTCATGGAGAAGTTCCGCGAGGCGCTACAGTTTGCCGCGGTTGCCAAGCAGAAATTGAGTATGGTTCACCACCAGCAGCATTTCTTGTCATCGCAATAGCAAGTGCTTTTCTGGGGTTTAAAACATCTGGCATTGTCCCTGAGAGTTTGCATTTTCTCGCTTGGGTTATTGGGATCGGGGCTTTCGTAGTAGGTTGCGTATTACTAAACAAAATGTTCGGTGATAGGGTTATATTCAAACGCAACTATCGCACAAGATAGCAAATGCTGCCTTACCCATCCATCAAGCGAGATACGCTAAAGTGCATCGCTTAGTCAAACGTTGGGCTTCTCATTACGATGCATAGCGACCATACGCTCAAGATAGAAGATGCCGTAATTGGCGAGGACGTAATCGTCATCAAACCGGATTCTTTTATGTATAACAAAATTGGACAGATTTGGAAAGTTGTTGTTCGAGGAGATCGGGTTCGGGTTTCCGTCTGTTTCGAGGGTGAGATATACAACTTCAACCTTGAGGGGCTAAGTCTTGCTTGATCCTCAACTCACGGGGAACGTTGGCCTGTACTACTGTTGCTACCGGCTCTCTTTGCTTGGCTGGAATGTCATGCCAACTGCCAGAAATGCTCGCGGCGTGGACATCATTGCCTACAGCAGAGACGCGAGCCGTTTTGTTGGGATTCAGGTCAAGGCTCTTAGTAAGCGGAATCCTGTTCCCCTCGGTACCTCTCTTGATAAAGTCATGGGTGACTTCTGGGTCATCGTGAACAAAGTGGCAACTTCACCGTCGGCGTTCATTCTCTTGCCGTCTGAAGTAAGGGCGGGTGCCCATCGCGGAGAGAAAGACGGTCGCGTTTCGTTTTGGCTCCAACCCACTGACTACGACCAAGAGCAATTTCGCGAGGCTTGGGAGCGCATCGGTCATGGTTAGCCATCGAAGCCTAACTTATCATTCCACCGGACCTGACCTGCGTGAAAAGCCGCGCAGGCTGCTCACTTCTACGTTAGGATGCAACTCCATGGAATACTTGTCGCTGTTCCGAATGCCAACTCCGATGAAAATCACGGGGCGCTCTTCAAGCATTACGAACGCATTCATCAATTCCATAATTCCCGTCGTGCCGCCAAGCGCGGAAGAAGTCAGGCAGGCTCTCTCAATACTTGGAATGACCCCCGAAACATTTCAGTGCGCATACTGCGGCAGTGTCGCTTCGGAATGGGATCACCTCCGCCCGCTCGTAAAAAATAAGAAGCCAACTGGGTATATTTCTGAAATTCACAACCTCGTGCCATCCTGCGGAAAGTGCAATCAGTCAAAGGGCAACAAGGAGTGGAAAACCTGGATGCTCAGTAATGCGAAGTTGTCCCCAACGACACGCGGCATTAAGGACATCCAGGAACGAGTTAAGCGGCTGGAGTCTTACGAGAATTTCAAGGCTCCAACAAAAATGGATTTTGCCGCCATTATTGGAGAAAATGTTTGGGAGCAGCACCAAAACAATCTGGAGCGAGTGCAGGTTCTCATGCGCGAATCGCAGGAGCTTGCTGCCAAGATTAATGCGGGGGTCGCCAGTGCATACAAATTGCTCTAACTCTTCACTCAACCTCGCCACTTCGGTCACTGGGGCCGCGCGATAAAACCGCACGGCGCCGGCTAGTTCTAAGTTAAGTTTCCGCAGGAGCTCCTCAAGTGCAGCGCCATCATTACGTTCCACAATTTTATCTGCGTGAATGGTATGTATCAGGAAAGTCTGCATTCTGGCTTTATTGCCGTGACGACGATGGCCGTTTAATCTTTGGTCACAAGTCCGCAAGATCAGTGGGTTATCAAAGTGGGCTTTATTCAGTTATTCCAGAAATTTTTGGAATTCAGACTTCTGTTTCAAATGAGTTTGAGGAAAAGTTTTTCTCGCCACTAGACTCTGCTGCAAGTCGGGTGAGTAGAAAACTTATAAAATCGGGCCTCCCAAGTCTATCGACAGAAGATCGTCTTGTTTGGAGTTTGTTTGTAAACTCCCTTTTGGAGAGATCTCCAACTAGAATCAACGAAGTAAAAGAGGATGCAAAAATAATTGCTGAAAAATGTGTCTATGAGTTAAAGGAGCGTTTTGGCATGTCCGAAACAGATCAACGTTGTTTCTGGGAAATGCTGGACATACCGGCTATCACAAACAACGCTGTTCTAACTGGCATGGTGAAGTGGATTTGCGACAATGAAACCATCCGCCACTTTTTCGATATGGCATGGGTGGTAATTCGCTTACCTGAAGGGAAAAATCACTTCTTAACAGGTGATACGCCAGTGGTTGTCAACGGCGATAACAGCGGCACACCAATACATGTTCTATCATTAGCTTTATCACCCAGTGCGTTGCTTGTTATGCATACTCGCGATGAAGAATTCGATGAAGATTTTATTAAAAAAATGGCTTTATTGCACAGCCCGTTGATAGCAAAGCAAACAAAGCGTTATCTGATTTCGTCAAGAGAACTCCTTGACGATGGGAACGTAAAGTATCGCAGAATTTTAAGTGAAATATTTACTGGTTCAAAATAAGAGCCTAACACTTTGGTCAACTGGACGGCTTAAAGCTGTGTGTTGGGCTCCCGCCACCGGTGATATCTACGTAATCAATATCTGCCAGCTACTTGATTTATCAGACCGATGAGCCGGCCACGGCAAGCCATAGACCATGAAGTGAAAGCAACTCCAATCAAGCATTGAACCACTTGGGAGTTAGAGCCGGTTTATTCGGAGTCGATCAGGTGATTCTTGATGGCGTAATGGGTGATTTCGGAGTTGTTGTGCAGGTGCATTTTTTCCAGCAGGCGCGCTCGGTAAACGCTGATGGTCTTGACGGAAAGGCAGAGTTTCTCGGCAATATCCCCTACGGTCATGCCGGATGCAATCATGGTGAGTGTCTGGAATTCACGGTCGGAAAGTGTCTGGTGCAGCGGTTTCTCTTCATCACCCAGATGGTTGGCCAGGCTTTCGGCAACGCTGGCGCTGAGATATTTTTTGCCTTTTGCGATGGCACGTATGGCTAATACCAGTTCTGAAGAAGCGCCTTGTTTGGTCAAATAGCCGGAGGCGCCTGCTTTCAGTGAGCGGATCGCATATTGATCTTCCTTGTGCATCGAGAGCATCAATACAGCCAGGTTCGGATTTTCTTTCTTGAGTATCTTGAGTGCTTCAACGCCGTTGCGATCCGGCAGCGAGATGTCCAGAACCAGCACATCGGCCGGATTCTTGCGTGCAACCATAATGGCTTCGGTGGCGCTCTCGGCCTCTGCGATGACCTGGATATCATCGGTTTCAGAGAGGATTTGCTTCAGGCCGTCACGCAATATCGCGTGATCGTCAGCGATAATGACTTTGATATTAGGTGGTAGCATTTTACTCAAGCGGTTAAAAGAGGCTTTTGATTCCTTTGCCTAGATGCCTAAGTTATAGCATGAATTATAGGGAAGCCTCACCAAAATTTTAGTGCCGCTCATTAAACCCGGCTCAATCGATATCTGGCCACCTACGGCCTGAACGCGTTCTACCATGCCTCTTAGCCCGAAGGCATGCTTTTTAAGTTTGTCTTCCGGCTTGATGCCAATGCCATCGTCGCTGATTTGCATCACGACTTCATCGGTTTGGTGGATCAAATCAATTTTGACCGAATTGGCTTTGGCGTATTTGGCGACATTCGTGGTCGCTTCCTGGCATATCCTGAACAGGACGATGGAGCGGTCGATGTCTAATTCGAGGCTATCATCGTTGGTCGTGAAATTGACACGAACACCTGTCCTGTTTTCGAATTCGGTCGTTTGCCATTCCAGTGCCGGCACTATGCCAAGCTCAAGTACGCCCGGCCTTAAGTCCGCCGTAATTCTGTGCGTATCGTCAAACGTGCTGTCGACCAGTTTTTCCAGTTGCCCGGCTTTTTCGATCAGCTCGGGCTGATGCTTCGCCAAGCCTTTAATCAGCGAAGACAAGCCAATTTTAATGGCCGACAGGTTGCCGCCAATATTGTCGTGGATTTCGCGCGCGATATGCAGTCGTTCCTGCTCTTTTACCAAGGCCATGTGCGAGGAGAGTTCTTCAAGTTGCTGGTGTGATTGCTCAAGCTCCTGCTTCTCTTTTTTGCTCTGGGTGATGTTGGTGATAACGCCGCACCACTGAACCTGGCCCTGTGCATTTAATACTGCGCTGGCACGCAGATTGACCAGTTTGATATCCTGCCATTCTTCGATCCAGAGCCCGCCTTCCCAGTTCCAGACAGAAAGATCTGTGGCCGATTGATGCATACTGTTTGAGAAAGACTCGCGATCTTCCGGCAAGATAATCTCGACAAGCCTGTCTGGCTCTTTGAACAGGATGTCGGAATGGATACCTAGCAGTGCATGGCATCCGCCACTCAGGTAATTGAAAGCGATTTCATTCTGGTCATCGAGAAAACATTGAAATACCAGGCTGGGGATGTTCGAAACAATTGCCTTGAAGCGATGGGTGATTTCATCCAGTGCCATTTTCTCGTTCTTGCTCTGGGTGATGTCGGTGATGATGCCGCTCCACAATACTTTACCCTGCGGGTTCCTGGTTGCAGTAGCGCGCAGATTGACGGATTTTACGTCATGATATTTCCCCATCCATAAACCGCCTTCCCAGTTCCATGTATCCAGGCTGGCTGCAGATGCGTGCATGCTTTCAAGGAAGGATTCGCGGTCGGAAGGCAATATCATGTCAAACAACAGCTGCGGGTTGGCGCTTAATTTCTCCGGTGATACATCCAATAAAGCCTGGCAGCCTTCGTTCAGGTAGGTAAAGGCAATTTCGTTATCTTCGTTCAGCGTGCATTCAAACACCAGGCCCGGGATGTTGGAAAGAATGGTTTTGAAACGTGAAATGACTTTGGTGAGCTCTCGTTTCTCATTATTACTTTGCACGAGGCCGGTAATGACACCAAGCCGGCGTGCCTCGCCTTGTTCATCCTGATTCGCGCCCTCCCTGAGGCTGATGAGTTTTGCGTTTTGCCATTGCACCACCTGCGACTCGGCCAACCCGTTCAATGACGATGGGTTTCTCTCTGAGCGGACCATACTCATCGGGACGTGGTTCTGTTTTTCAGGCAATGAGTCCATTTGATAACTTTGATTTGATAATTGGTTAATACTTAATGAGCGAATTTCATACCATGCAAATTATTCGGCTGATATTCGGCCGGGAGTGGTTGTAAGCTATTGAATGTAAATTGATAATTTTCAGGCATGCACATGCCGGAATTTATTGGCCATGCTGAAACGTTGACGGTATATCGGCAGAATGTTGAATAACTTGAATAACTGTCGATATTTTGACTACTTGGTTATTACCCAGGATTTCTCGCCCCTGGATTCTTAAGTGCCCAGGATTTTGAGCACCAAAGATTTTTAGCATTAATGATTCTTTAGCCGGGTGGCAGAAGCCCGCAAGAGAGGAGGGATTCGCAGCAGCAAGGGGTTTGGTAGGGGTGTGAGGCTGACAGGGTAAAAGACGCGAGCCAGTTTGAACGGGAGCAGCTTTTGGCTTTGGCCAGTGTGGTTCAAGTGTAGTTACAGCGTAGTTATAGCGTGGTTATCTTGCCCATATAATCAGGATAAAAATCAGTTACTTATAAGTTTTTTACAAAATTTTTAAATTTTTCCTAAAGTTCTTTCATGGATATGCCGATAGCTTTGTCAAAGATTCGACGCATTCCGGCAGGCCGGGTGCGGAATTATTCTGGAATCGATTTTTGATGAAATCCTGACGTGTGGGAAAGGATAGCAAAGTTACATTTGAGTCAAATTTCAAGTAGTTAATTTAAAATAATTTATTCAGGCCATGTACGTCCATGTAGGACAAACACGTACATGGCTGGTGTTGTTTTTCTGACGACCATCCCCGCTGCTTGTCTGACAAAAAAAACCGACAAAGTCTAATATTTATATTTCCCTTGGACGCGCAAAGTACGCATTCATATTTTTTTCGCAAGAAAAAACAGGATGTATCTTTAACAGGGGAAATAACATGTCAATTGAAAATACTTTGTCAGAAATTCGGGACATCAACCTCAACTACCTGATGCTTGCGCAGCAGATGATCCGCCAAGATAAACCTTCCGCGATTTTCCGTTTAGGCATCAGCAAGGATATCGCCAACCTGATCGATAGCCTCAGCAACTCCCAGTTAACCAAGCTAGCCAATGCCCAAATGATGCTTGCGCGTTTTCGTTTTGACGACTGCAGCATCCTGAACATGCTGACCAGCTACAACAAGGACAGCGCGTTGACCAATGCGCATGCCGTGATGTTGATGTCCAATCAGGCTGTTGAAGCGATTGCATAATAAAACGCTGTAAATCCTGTAACTTGGTGGAGAGCAATATGGTCAAGAAAAGCGTAGTGGAAGAAGCTGAGCAAATTCATCTGGCGATTGAGTTGATTAACCTGGGTGCGCGTTTGCAGATGCTGGAAGCACAGACAAGCTTGTCACGGGAACGATTGATCAAGCTTTACAAGGAATTGAGGGGTGTTTCGCCTCCCAAGGGCATGTTGCCATTTTCAACCGACTGGTTTTTAACCTGGCAGCCCAATATTCATTCATCCATGTTCCTGAATATTTATGACTTCCTGGTTGAATATGCGGACGTGAAGGGAATTCAGGCCGTCATGAAAGCCTACAGGATATATCTTGAACAGGTGGGCAAGAACCGTGACGATGAGCCGGTCCTGTCCCTTACCCGGGCTTGGACACTGGTCAGGTTTATTGATAGCAAGATGTTGAAGTTGGCTCCATGCACCTGTTGTAGCGGCAAGTTCGTTGTCAATAATTATGACCTGAACGAGAATTATCAGTGCGGTATCTGTCACATGCCTTCGCGCGCCGGTAAAACCAGGCAGGCGAAAGAAGCACAGTTGCTGTCGGCCTCAACTGCTGCCTGATGCCGATGATGGAACCCCATGCAAAAAGGTTTTCATCTCAAACAAATTCACTTGAACTTGCAGAAACCCCGCGACATTTCTCTGTAAAGAGTCATGCCCCGGGGTTTTTGCCATCTTTGGTGCCGGGCGACGAGGCCGGCCATCAGGAGGCAAGGTGGAAACCGGCAACCATGGCCTTGATACTCCAGCTAGGCGCATTGCTGATGACGCTGGCGAGCTGGATGCTCATTGAGCGGTATGCAAGGCTGGGGCTGAATCTTTATGCGCTGGTAATTTTTCAGGGCAGCATCGCCATGTTGCTGTCTGTCATATTCCGTATGGATGCCTGGTGGCGGGCGATCCAGTTTTTATTCCCGGTTGGGTTGTTGGTCATGCATCAACTCGCATTGCCATCCTGGATTTATTTTCTGGGATTTGTATTTACCTTAAGCCTGTTCTGGACCACTTTTCGCACACAAGTACCTTTCTTTCCATCGCGCCCGGATGTTTGGCACCGAGTGGCAGCTTACCTGCCGAAAGACCGGTGCATTCATTTGATCGATATCGGTAGCGGCCTGGGTGATTTGATTATGCATCTTGCCAGGGCCATGCCGAATAGCCGGTTTACCGGCATCGAGATCGCTCCCCTGCCCTGGTTAATCAGCCGTTGGCGCGCAAGGCTGCGGGGTACCGGTAATGCCGGTTTCGATCTTGGCAATTACGAGGCGCTGGATTTTGCACAATTCGACGTGATCTTTGCGTATTTGTCGCCTGCCGCCATGGAGGCACTCTGGCAGAAAGCATCGTCCGAGATGCAACCCGGCAGCCTGTTAATGAGTTATGAGTTTGAAATTCCCGGGGTCAAGCCTGCCCGTATTTTGCAGCATGGTGGCAAGCCGTCCATTTATGTGTGGCATTTTTAATTAAGCGAGGCACCCACTGTTTGCTGGTGGTCCTGCTTCACCTGCCCTGCCGCAATTCAAGTTTCTTTCTTCCCTGTCGTAATTCTTAAAGCAGCTTGGGAAACCTGTTTTTATTCTCAAGATTGCTTCGTGCGCTCAGACGTTAAGCTAAACACATGATAAATGCACAAGAAAAAAATCCTCTAAGCCGGAGTTTGTAACTATGTTCGTGATCATTGGATATATCGTTGTCCTGGGTGCGGTTTTTGGCGGCTATGCCTTGGCTGGAGGTCATCTTGGTGCTTTGTGGCAACCACTTGAATTGCTGATGATCGGTGGCGGTGCGCTGGGTGCGTTTATTGTCGGCAATAACACAAAAGCGCTTAAAGCCACAGTGAAGGCCATACCAGCCTTGCTCAAGGGATCCAAATTCACCAAATCGCTCTACATGGATTTGCTCTCGCTGCTTTATGAAATCCTCAGCAAGATACGCAAGGACGGCATGATGTCCATCGAAAACGATGTTGAAAATCCTGAAGAAAGCGCGCTTTTCGCAAAATATCCCAAGGTATTTGCCGATAAACACCTGGTGGAGTTCATTACGGATTATTTGCGCCTCATGGTCTCCGGCAACATGGATGCCTTTCAGATCGAGAACCTGATGGATAACGAAATCGAGACCCACCATATGGAAGGCCATGTACCTGTGCATAGCTTGGCTAAGGTCGGCGATGGCTTGCCGGCTTTTGGCATTATCGCTGCAGTTATGGGAGTGGTGCATACCATGGAAAATGTGGCGCTTCCGCCTGCCGAGTTGGGCGTTTTGATTGCGCATGCCCTGGTCGGTACCTTCCTTGGTATTTTGCTGGCTTACGGATTCGTCAGTCCGCTTTCCGGTTTGCTGGAGCAAAAGCTGGAAGAAAGCACCAAGATGTACCAAACCGTCAAGGTCACCTTGCTTGCCAGCCTGAATGGTTTTGCCCCGGCTATCGCCGTCGAATTCGGCCGTAAGGTGCTTTACTCATCTGAGCGCCCTGGCTTCATTGAGCTGGAAGACTTCGTCAAACAGGCAAAATCGAAATGATGACGCGCTTCATTCTGTTGATGTCGACCGGGGCCGATTGAAATGGCACAAGACGCAGCGCGCCCAATCATCGTCAAGCGCATCAAGAAACATTCAGGCAAACCTCATGGCGGTGCCTGGAAGATTGCATATGCCGATTTTGTCACGGCCATGATGGCGTTCTTTCTTTTGATGTGGCTGCTGGGATCGACCACCAAGGCGCAACTGGAAGGTATTGCGGAATATTTCCAGACGCCTTTAAAGGTGGCGCTTCAGGGTGGGCATGCGGTTGGCAACAGCAAAGTGATATTGGAAGGCGGCGGCCAGGATTTGACCCGGCAGAGAGGGCAGGTCAAGCGTGGCGATAATGATCCTGACAACAAACTGGATATAGACGAAAACAAGACCAAGCGGATGAGTTATGAAGAAGCCAAGGCCGAGCTTCTCAAGCAGGAGCGTCTCAGGCTGGAAGACCTCAAGAAAAGAATTGAGGAGGCGATTGATGCCAGTCCGATGTTACGCCAATTCAAGAATCAATTGCTGCTGGATATTACTTCCGAAGGCCTGCGCATCCAGATTGTGGATGACCAGAATCGTCCGATGTTTGCCCTCGCCAGCGCCCAACTGCAGCCTTATGCGCGCCAGATCCTGCTGGAGATCGGCAAGATGCTGAACGGTGTTCCCAACAAGATCAGTTTGTCCGGGCATACCGATGGGGCTGCCTATAACCGTGGCGAAAAAGGCTACAGCAACTGGGAGCTTTCTGCAGACCGTGCAAATGCTTCAAGGCGTGAACTGGTGTCTGGCGGCATGGATGAAACCAAGATGCTGCGCGTCGTCGGCCTGTCATCTGCGGTGCTGTTCGATAAAAAAGACCCGCTGAACCCGGTCAACCGCCGTATCAGCATCATTGTCATGAACAAGCAGGCGGAAGAAAACGCAATCAAGGATGATTCTCCTGTCGATGTGCCGGTAGACGGTGACCGGTCTGCACTTGAAGCGGTGGTTGGCGCGAAAGCTGACAACTGATGTTGTTTTTATTGCTTATTCCATGAATTGAATGCACAGAAGGCAAGGTAATGTATATGAGGCAACCAATAACCAGGCAGGACGATTCGCCAGTACCGGAGCTTGGAGAATTGCTGGCTGCAGTATGTGATAACGGTATCCAACACTTGTATGAAGTGGAGGCTGACCTGATGCAGACCATGTTTTTGTTGAACGAGGCGATTGAAAAAATTGGCCAGCACTTCACTGCGATTCATCAAGCGGTGAAAGAACAGCAAGCCGGGTTGGATGCCTTGTTGGCGCTTCCGGTTTTGCCTGTGCAATTGGCGGATAGTAAACAGGTAGGTGATTTCCGGGATTTGCGTGAGGTGATCGGCGATGAGGTGAACTCCGCTGTGATCGGAATGCAGTTTCATGACCTGACGAGTCAGTTGATATCGCGCACGGTCAGCCGTGCGAGTGGTTTGCGTGATTTGCTCCTGGTCTTTAAGGCTTACGGTGAAGGCATTGGCGCCGCGCTTGAGCCTGCAGATATTGCCAGGCTGCTTGCTGAAATGGGTGAAAGCCTGAAAGTTCGTGGTGTCGCCCTGGATGGCGGGTTGTGCCAGTCCGTGCAGCAGCGGCATATGGGCTGTGGCGAAATTGAATTGTTTTAGAAGATGCTTTTTTAAAATTAACAATTGAGCTGACAGGCTAACAAGCTCACCAATAAGAGAAAGAACACAAGATGGCAAAGACAATTTTGGCGGTGGATGATTCTGGCTCATTGCGCCAGATGGTGGCATTTAGTTTGCAGGCCGCTGGTTACAGCGTTGTGCAGGCCGTGGATGGGCAGGATGGCTTGAATAAGGCAAAAGAGAAAACGGTGGATCTGGTGCTGACTGACCAGAACATGCCGATCATGGACGGCCTGACTTTAATCAAGTCCCTGCGTGATCTGGGCTCATACCAGAAAGTGCCGATCCTGATGCTGACCACGGAATCCAGCGATGAGATGAAGGCCAAGGGCAAGGCGGCGGGAGCCAATGGTTGGCTGGTCAAGCCGTTCGATCCAAAGCGCTTGATCGAAGTTGTACAGAAAGTGATCGGTTAGTTTGCGCAGGATGCGGCGGGAGCAAATGGATCTCGCCCATATAACCAGAAAATACCCGGGAGTAGTGCGATGACAGTGGATATGAGTCAGTTTTATGAAGTCTTCTTCGATGAGGCGGAAGAGCTGCTGGCAGAAGCTGAGCGACTGCTTCTGGCAATTGATGTAGCGAACCCGGACAACGAGGACCTGAACGCCATCTTCCGTGCCGCGCATTCGATCAAGGGCGGCGCAGCCACTTTCGGTTTTATGGATATGACCGAGATCACCCATGTGCTGGAAAACTTGCTGGACAAGATTCGCAAACATGAAATGGCGCTGACGGTTGAACATGTCGATGCTTTCCTGGCGGCCAAGGATGTACTTGAGATGGAGCTGGACGGGCATCGTCACGGGTCGGACGTGGATCAGGCACAAGTGGCCGAAGTGAAGGCAGTGTTGGCTTCCCTTACCCAGGCGGGTGCGGCGCCGGTTGTTTCAGCAGCGCCAGCCGAAGCGGAAGCGCCTTCTGCCGCGGCCCCGATAACGCCTGCAGAGACTGGTCAGGCAAGCGTTCAAGCTGCGCCTCAGGCTGCAGGTTTGCCGCCACCTGCCGAAGGGCTCACTCAATTCAATATCCTGTTGCCGGAACTCAAGGAAAAAGATGTCACGAACCTGCAGGAAGAGTTGGGTTTGTTGGGCGATGTGGCAGCAAGCAAACATGAAAGTGGCCGCACTTTACTTACGCTGAATACCGATTCCAGTGAGTCGGACATTGTTTCAATCTGCTCATTTATCCTGGACCCCGATGACCTGGTGATTACCCAGGCAGGCGTCGATGCCGCGCCACCTGTCGTCGCAGCTGCCATCTCTACTGAAAATGCAGCGGAAAAAACAGACGGGGCTGACAATACAGAAGCTGGCTCAAAGGTCAAAGTACAAGAGGAATCCGGCTATGGTTTATTTGCCGAAGAAGGCAAGGAAGCGGTGGAAGAAGGCTATGGTTTCTTTGCACCCTTTACCCCTCACGCCGATGCACCGCAGCCATTGAAGATTGATGACAATACGGCACCGATGAGCCAGGAGGCGATAGCCCAGGCAGTGGCAAACCCTGCCGAAAATGTAGCGGCTGCCAACAAAACTGCAGCGACAACTGAAAATGGCGAAAAAAGAAATCCAGCCAGGCATGACACTGAGAAGGCGCCAGCCAGTACTGAAACCACGTCGATACGTGTGGGGGTTGAGAAGGTCGATCAGTTGATCAACCTGGTTGGGGAGCTGGTGATTACCCAGGCCATGATCGAGCAGCGCATTGCGGCACTTGATCCCGTACATCATGAGGCGCTGGTCAACAGCGTAGGGCAATTGACGCGCAACACGCGTGACCTGCAAGAGTCGGTCATGTCGATTCGCATGATGCCAATGGACTTTGTCTTTTCCCGTTTTCCGCGCATGGTGCGCGACCTGGCAAGCAAACTGGGCAAGAAAGTGGACCTGGTCACGGTTGGCGCTGCGACTGAACTGGATAAGGGTTTGATTGAGCGCATTGTCGATCCCTTGACGCATCTGGTGCGCAACAGTGTTGACCATGGTGTCGAGACACCAGACAAGCGCAAGGTTGCCAACAAGCCGGAAGCCGGGAAACTTACATTATCTGCGGCGCATAAGGGCGGCAGTATTGTCATTGAAGTGACGGATGACGGCGCCGGCCTCAACCGTGACAAGCTGCTTGCCAAGGCGAAAAGCAATGGTTTGAACGTCAGCGAGAATATGTCGGATAGTGAGGTATACCAGCTGATTTTTGCTCCGGGATTCTCAACCGCGGAAGTGGTCACCGATGTTTCCGGCCGCGGTGTCGGCATGGATGTGGTGAAACGCAATATCGCCGCTATGAACGGCAGCATCGAGATTCGCTCGGCATTGGGTTATGGCACAACCATCGCGATTTCCCTGCCGCTCACCCTGGCGATCCTGGACGGCATGTCTGTCTCGCTCGGCAGCAGCGTTTACGTGATTCCACTCAACCTGATTGTCGAGACATTGCAACCACGCGCCGAGGATATGAAGACCGTGACCGGTGAAGGGCGCATGGTGCATGTGCGCGGCGAATATTTGCCGGTCATCGCATTGCATACGCTTTTCAATCAGGAGACCGAGGTCACGGATCCCACTCAGGGCGTGCTGGTGCTGATCGAGGCGGAAGGTAAAAAAGCCGCGCTTTTTGTGGACGCTCTGGTAGGCCAGCAGCAGGTCGTAATCAAGAGCCTGGAAACCAACTTCAGGAAAATCCGGGGAGTATCCGGGGCGACCATCATGGGCGATGGCTCGGTTGCACTGATTCTTGATGTGCCTGCACTGATTCAACTTGGGCAGGCTCATAACTACATTACAGGGGCTGCTTCATTCAGCAATAAAGCCATTCAAACTACCAGCAAGGAGTACACGCAATGAACCTGACCGCAGAGCTTACGGAAAATACGGGAAGCCAGTCTGTCCCCGCAGAGGGTGAGTACCTGACATTTGTCCTGGGTACGGAATCTTATGGCCTCGATATTCTCAAGGTGCAGGAAATCCGCGGATACGATGCCGTGACGCAGATTGCCAATACGCCAGCCTTCATCAAGGGGGTCATCAACCTGCGCGGCAAGATCGTGCCTATCGTTGACCTGCGCGTGAAATTCAACATGGGCAAGATCGAGTACAACGAATTTACCGTTGTCATCATCCTGAATCTTGGCGGCCGCGTGGTAGGCATTGTGGTCGATGGCGTGTCGGATGTCATGCAGCTTGAGGAAAGCCAGATACGTGCTGTGCCGGACATCGTGGCCAGCATTGATACTCAATTTATCACCGGCCTGGCATCTATCGCTGAAAAGATGTTCATCCTGGTGGATATTGAAAAGCTGATGAACAGCCAGGAAATGGAATTAATGGATAGCGTGGCAATGCACTAATAGCGTGGCAATGCATTGATCAAAAATAAATAACAAGAATGAAAGGGATCTGAATGTTTAAGAACATGAGTGTCAAGGCCCGACTCACCGTTTTGAATTCGATAGCCGTGCTGGTAGCGACGGGAATTGGTTTGATGGGGCTTGCTTCGCTTGAACTTGCCAAGGATTCCCTTAAAACTGTTTATGAAGAACGGATGAAACCGGTGGCCGTTCTGGACAAAATGGCCAGTCTTATGCTCGAAAGC
This sequence comes from Betaproteobacteria bacterium HGW-Betaproteobacteria-8, assembly GCA_002842135.1. The sequence continues at coordinate 23,927 of PHCD01000014.1, forward strand.
CAGACGCATCTGGGCATGGCGCTCAGTGAAGTGGAGTTTGTCGCCAGGGAAAACAGTCAAGCTGAAGCGGTCCGCCCCCCTGAATTCGCTGCGCCACCGGAACTTGTTCTGAATCCGGAGCAGGCATTGAAATCGGCAGATGCCATTGAGCAGAATATTGCCACTATCGGCGGTTTGTTGAGAATTTACATGTCCACGGATCTGACGCCGGAAGAAAAGGTACTGGCCGATAAATATGCCGTAAGCCGTGACCGGTTTATCGAGGAAGGATTGAAGCCGGCCGTTGCTGCTTTGCGTGCGCTGGATTATGAAAAAGCCGGAACCCTGTCCCACAAGGTGCGAGAACTCTATGCTGCTGCCAGCCCTGACGCTGCTGCGGTTGTTGAACTTCAGTTCGATGTGGCGGCGGCAGAATACAATGCGGCTGTAGAGCGCTACGAGACGGTATTCGCGACGACCGTGGGCTTGCTGGTTGCGGTGGCCATGTTGCTGGTCTGGATCGGTCTCGCCATGATCCGGTCGATAGGCCGGGCATTGGGTGGGGAACCGGATGAGATCAACAAGGCTGCCAGCCGCATTGCCGCAGGCGATCTTGATTTCTCCATTCCGTTGGCTGCCAATGACCGCAGCAGCGCCATGGCTGTCATGCGCGCCATGCAGGAAAAAATCAAACTGCTGGTTACCGATGCCGGGATGCTTGCCCAGGCCGCTGTGGATGGCCGGCTTTCTACGCGTGCCGATGCCACCCGTCATCAAGGCGATTACCGCAAGGTGGTGGAGGGTGTGAATGCCACGCTGGATTCCGTCATCGGGCCATTGAACGTTGCTGCCAATTATGTCGATCGTATCTCCAAGGGCGATATTCCGGCCAGGATTAGCGATCCCTATAACGGTGATTTCAATACCATCAAGAACAACCTCAATCAGTGTATAGATGCGGTCAATGCGCTGGTGGCCGATGCCGCCATGCTGGCCGATGCAGCAGTGCAGGGTCAGTTGGCTACGCGTGCCGATGCCGGCAAGCACCAAGGCGACTTCCGCAAGATCGTCGATGGCGTCAATCAGACGCTTGATGCCGTGATCGGCCCGCTCAATATGGCAGCCCAATATGTTGATGATATTGCCCACGGCAAGATTCCGGCAAAAATCACCGATACCTACAACGGCGACTTCAACACCATCAAGAACAACCTCAATCAGTGCATAGATGCAGTCAATGCGCTGGTGGCCGATACTGCCATACTGGCCGATGCTGCAGTGCAGGGTCAGCTGGCCACGCGTGCCGATGCAAGCAAGCATCAAGGTGATTTCCGCAAGATCGTCGAAGGCGTCAACCAGACGCTGGATGCGGTCATCGGCCCGCTCAATGTGGCTGCGAAATGTGTCGACCAGATTTCCAGAGGCGATATCCCTGTGCCTATCAGCGAGCATTACAATGGTGACTTCAACACCATCAAGGCGAACCTCAACACCTGCATCGCTGCGATCAATACGCTGGTGGACGATGCTGGCGTACTCGCCGAAGCCGCCCGCGACGGCCGAGTCACGGTACGTGCGGATGCCGGACGTCACCAGGGCGACTTCCGCAAGATCATCGAAGGCGTCAATGAAACACTGGAAATGATCGTCAACCCG
>PHCD01000015.1 GCA_002842135.1 Betaproteobacteria bacterium HGW-Betaproteobacteria-8
CGGATAAACCTTCATCCCATAATTGGTGAGCTGATTGACGGCATCGCCATACATCCAGGGCAAAAGCGGAAACACAATGCCGCCGCCGGCCCATGAGGACTCCCCTGAAGTCTGGCTGGCAATCTGGCCGCGCTCAACTATGGTCACGCGACAGCCGCGCCCCACCAACTCCATTGCCGTCATGGCACCGACAATGCCGCCGCCTGCGATCATTACATGCATACTCATTGATCCGATTCTTTCTTTAATTACTTGCCGGCGCCATCCGGCTAAACTGTCTAACGCCCCTTCAGCAATACTTTCTCCGCGCTTACCAGGTATTGCGGCTCACCCAGCAGGACGACGACATCACCTTCCTCAAAAACGGTATCCAGTGTCGGTTCCAGGCTCTTCAGGTTGGGCCGGCGTATGGATTGAACTTCGACATTATGATCTTGCAGTTCCAGATCAACAAAACGCTTGCCGACTGCATACGCCGAAGCGGTTATTGGCACCGAATGCAGCCGGGGCTGATGTTTTTCCATAGCCTCGTCCTCAGCGTCAGTGATCCCCCTGAAGAACCCTTTGAACAGTTTGTATCGTTCCTCGCGAAACAGGCGGATGCGCTTCACCACACGGTTCAGCGGCACGCCCATCAGCATCAGGGCATGCGATGCCAGCATCAGGCTGCCCTCCAGCACTTCCGGCACCACCTCCGCCGCCCCGGCCTCGCGGAAAGCTTCCATATTGCTGTCATCCACCGTGCGCACAATCACCGGCAAATGCGGATAATTTTCCTGCACCACATGCAGGATTTTCATGGAGGATGGAGCATCGGCATAACTGACGATCAAAGCCTTGGCACGGGCACCGCCCGCGGCCGCCAACACCACACGGCGTCCGGCATCGCCATACATGACGTTCTCACCTGCCACCGCCGCCTCCTGCACCCGCGACGGGTCTATATCGAGTGCAATAAAAGGAATATTCTCCTCCTTCAGGAAACGCGCCAGATACTGTCCGCTCCGGCCAAAACCACAGATGATCACATGGTCTTTCATCTGCTTGCCGATTTCCTCGATTTCCGAGACCTTCTGCTCCTGGTTGCGGTTGTAACTCTTGACCAGGCGCCGTGCCAACTTGCCGTTGTACTGAATAATAAACGGCGCTGCAATCATGGAAAGCACCGAGGCAGCCAGCACGATCTGCAGCGCCTGGCCATTCATCAAGCCTTGCTGCAACCCCAGTGCAAGAATCACAAAACCGAACTCGCCAGCCTGCGCCAGGATGACTCCCGTGCGTATCGCCACACCCAGCTCGTGACCGAAAGCACGACTTAAAGCCCCGATCACCGCCGCCTTGAACAGCACCAGCGCAACCAGCAACAATAGAATGAATCCGATGTTCGCCACCAGCACGCTTATATCCAGCAGCATGCCGATCGAGATAAAGAACAGGCCCAGCAGAATATCGCGGAAAGAGGCAATGTCAGACTCAACCTGATAGCGATAACGCGTCTCGGAAATCAGCATGCCTGCAATAAAAGCACCCAAAGCGTAGGACAGCCCGGCCAGATGCGTCAGATAGGCCAGCACCAGGGTCACCATCAGCACGTTCATGACAAACAGTTCGCGTGAACGCTGCCTGGCGACTAGGCCGAACCATGGGTTAATCAGCTGCTTGCCGAAGATAAACAATACCAGCAGCACGATAGCTGCCTTCAGGAAAGCCCAGCCCAGCGTATTTGTGAGACTGCCGCTATGTGCCGCCAGGGCCGGGATCAGCACCAGTACCGGCACCACAGCGATATCCTGAAACAACAGGATACCGATGGAAAGCCGGCCATGACGCGAATTCAAGTCGACACGTTCAGCCAGCATCTTGGAAACGATTGCAGTGGAAGACATGGCCAGCGCAGCGGCGATGACGAAAGCTGCCGCCCAACCCAGGCCCGCCAGCCAGCATACCCCCATGATGGCCGTCATGGTGACCAGCACTTGCGCCCCGCCCAATCCCAGCACCGTGCGCCGCATGGCATATAGCTGCGGCAAGCTGAATTCCAGGCCTATACTGAACATCAGGAAGACCACGCCAAACTCTGCCAGTGCCCGGCTGGATTCGGTGTCAGGCAATATGCCGAAAGTCTCCGGCCCCAAGGCCAGGCCCACCAGGAAGTAGGCCAGCATGGTCGGCAGCCGTAACGCCCTGAACAGGGCGACAGCAAGCACCGCGCTGATAAGTAACACCAGAATGATGGCTAAAGTATCTTGCATTTTTTATTCTTGAAATTTTTCCGGTCAAATCCCCGGCAATCCGGGCAAACGCAATCCTAGGCAAAAATTATGCCTGATTTGATAAAAACCGGCTTTATTTGTCTTTTCAACCTTTATTCGAGCATGAATCCCTTTTATACTTGGTGTTATGGAAATAAGCCAAAGCCACCAACATCACGGTTCCACCGCAGCCAGCAACCCAGATACCAGCCTGGCCCCGCTGGAGCTTGCCAGAGACGTGCTGCTGATCGAATCGCGTGAACTTGAAAGTATCGCGAACCGCCTGGATCAGCGTTTCACCGATGCTGCCGGACTCATTTTACAGTGCCGGGGGCGCGTTGTGGTGAGCGGCATGGGGAAATCCGGGCATATCGGCCGCAAGATTGCCTCAACCTTCGCCAGCACAGGCACTCCGGCGTTTTTCGTACACCCGGGCGAGGCCAGCCACGGCGATCTTGGCATGATTACCGCGGACGACCTGCTGATTGCATTGTCCAACTCCGGCGAGAGTGATGAATTGCTGTCCATCCTGCCCGTTATCAAGCGCTTGGGCGCAAAAATCATCAGCATCACCGGCAACCCCGGCTCAACCCTGGCACGGGAATCAGACATCCATGTGGACGCCCATGTCAGCCAGGAAGCCTGCCCTTTGGGATTGGCACCGACGGCAAGCACGACAGCGATGCTGGCCCTGGGCGATGCCCTGGCGCTCACCGTACTGGATCAGCGCGGTTTCTCTGCGGAGGATTTTGCCCGCTCGCATCCGGGCGGCAGTCTTGGCCGCAGGCTGCTGATCCATGTGTCGGACATCATGCGCAAGGATGACGCCATCCCACGCGTCAAGCTGGATGCAGCACTGACTGACGGCCTGCTGGAAATGACCCATAAAGGGCTGGGCATGACAGCGGTCGTCGATGCGGCAAACAAACCTGCCGGCATTTTTACCGACGGCGACCTGCGCCGTGCCTTTGAAAACGGCATCAGCATCACAGGCACACGCATGCAGGATGTGATGCATGCCAACCCATGCACCATCACGCCCGAACGCATGGCCGTGGAGGCTGTGGAAATCATGGAGCATCGTAAAATTAATGGTTTGCTGGTCGTTGACCAGCAAGGAATTCTGGTCGGCGCACTCAACATGCTCGACCTGCTAACTGCAAAGGTTATTTAAGTGAGTCATTCAAGTCCGGTAACAGAACGTGCAAAACGCATTAAAGTCATTATTTTTGATGTTGATGGGGTCATGACCGATGGCAGCCTGATGATAGGCGACGATGGCCAGGAATATAAAAGCTTCCATTCCCTCGATGGCCTGGGCATGAAACTGCTGAAGGCCAGCGGCGTGCAAATGGCCATCATTACCGGCCGCACCTCAAATGTAGTGACCAAGCGTGCCGAAACTACCGGCATCGCCCATTTTTACCAGGGCGTGGAAGATAAACTGGAAGCGTTTGAAGACCTGGTCAAGAAAATGAATGTCAGCCCTGATGAATGCGCCTTCATGGGTGACGATGTGGTGGATTTGCCGCCCATGCGCCGCGCCGGCCTGGCGATCGCAGTACCCACCGCCACGCCACTGGTCAAGCAGTACGCCCACTACACGACACAAGCCCAGGCTGGCCGCGGTGCAGTCCGCGAAGCCTGCGAACTGCTGATGAAGGCGCAAGGCACTTTTGAGGCGCAAATGGCTCAATTCTTCCGCTAGACTGGATAAACAGGCCACATGTACGCACGCCCCACCATTCTGTTGCCCTTGATGTTGCTGGCCGTTCTGGCCATGCTGACATTCTGGATTGATTACAGCGTGCAGGCGCCAGAACCAAAGGTTGATGGCAGCAGCCGGCATGACCCGGACTATATATTGAATAATTTCATCACCACCCGCACCGATGAAAAGGGTGATCTGCGCTACCGCCTGACGGCCGCGGAGATGAGGCATTACCCGGACAACGACACAACCGAACTGGAACAACCACATTTCACGCGCTTTGAAATCGGCAAGCCATTCACGCTGATCGAAGGACAGAAAGGTTTTGTATCAAGCAATGGCGAAAAAATTGAATTCCATGACGATGTTAAAGTAGTCAGGCAGGCCTATAACGGCAAGGGTGAAATGGTGGTACTGACCGACAGGCTGGATGTATTGCCGGACGAAGAAAAGGCCAGCACGGACAGGCCGGTTGTCATCACGCAGGAACCCAAGACCGTTATCCATGCTACCGGCATGATTTACGACAAGAAGAACCAGACCGTCCAGCTCTTGAATCGCGTGAAGGCGCATTACGAAAAACCTGATGTAGACGCATCCAGCACACCGAACAACCTGAACCGCAGACCTGCCGATGCCATGCAACTTGAAACGGACATGAACTCGGTGGCCAGGCAGATAGAACGCAACGTCAGGCCGGCAGGAGCAGTACAGCCTGAAATCAAATTGAATTTAAGCAAAGATATAGATTGATCCGGAGATCATATGAATAATCCTCGCATGCCCGCAATGAGCCTGGCTTGCCTTCTGGCCGCACTGCTCATGATGGTGTCCATCGCCGGCCATGCCGAAAAGGCCGACAAGGACAAGCCTATCGACCTGGAAGCCGATACCGTGACGGTCAACGATGCCAAGAAAACCAGCACCTACACGGGCAACGTCATCCTCACCCAGGGGACGCTGATGATACGTGGCGACAAGCTGGTAGTGGTTGAGGACATCCATGGATTCCAGCACAGCACCTCCTACGGCAACCCGACTACCTTCAAACAGAAAATGGAAGGCAAGAACGAGTACATGGAAGGCAGCGGCCAGCGCATCGAATACGATGGCCGCATGGACAAGGTACAGCTCTACACCAAAGCCTGGGTCAAGCGCGGTGAAGACATCGTGCATGGCGATTACATCATGTATGACGCCAATGCAGAATATGCCGAAGTGATTGGCGGCGGTTCAAAGGCAGCCACCCCGGCAACACCGACCGGCCGGGTGCGTGCGGTTATCCAGCCCAAGAACAAGCCGGTCACGCCTGCTCCGGCTCCGAAATAAAAGCCTGGCACCATTAACCCAATTCACCTAAAAGAACTCACACCATGAGCGAGTTAATCGTCGAGAACCTGAGTAAAAAATACAAGTCGCGTACTGTCGTGCATGACATCTCTCTCGAGATCAAAAGTGGCGAAGTGGTCGGCCTGCTTGGCCCCAATGGCGCCGGCAAAACCACAAGCTTTTACATGATGGTGGGCCTGGTTCCGCTGGATCACGGCCGCATCCTGCTGGATGGCAAAGACCTCAGCCGCCTGCCGATTCATCTGCGCGCAAGAATGGGGCTTTCCTACCTGCCGCAGGAGCCTTCCATTTTCCGCAAGATGACGGTCGCTGAAAACATCAAGGCAATTCTGGAACTGCAAAAAAGCAGCGCGGAAGAAATCGAAGCCGAGCTTGAATCCCTGTTGCATGAACTGCATATCGTCCATATCCGCGACGCCATGGCTGTCAGCCTGTCGGGCGGTGAGAGACGGCGCGTGGAAATCGCGCGCTGTCTGGCGACGCATCCCAGTTTCGTCCTGCTCGACGAACCCTTTGCCGGTATCGACCCGATCGCCGTGCTGGACATCCAGAAGATCATCGGCATCCTGGCCGAACGCAATATTGGTGTGCTGATTACCGACCATAACGTACGTGAAACCCTAGGGATCTGCGATAGAGCGTATATTGTCAATGAGGGCCGCATTTTTGCCGCCGGCCTGCCCAGCGAAATCGTACAGAATGAAAGCGTTAAGGAAGTGTACTTAGGTAAGGATTTCCGTCTGTAAGACGTTATTAGAATTGATATGAAACAAGGTTTACAACTCCGTTTTTCCCAGAATCTTGCGCTCACCCCGCAACTGCAACAGTCTATCCGCCTGCTGCAGCTTTCAACCCAGGAACTGAATCAGGAACTGGAAACCATTCTGCAGGCCAATCCTCTGCTGGAGCGCGACGAGAAGAATGCAGATGGCAGCGATGCGGTCGACAATTTCATCCCATCCTCCACTGCAGCACAGGAAATCCCGAACCCACAGGATCAGGCACGCGTTGAGGAAGCGCCTGTACAGGAAAACTTTGCCGACGATTACCTGGAATATTCCGGCAATACACGCTGGGAGGACAGCAATTCCGGCAACGACGAAGACAGCGATTACAGCTTCCAGGAAGCAGCGATTGAAACCCTGCATGAACACCTGCTGAGCCAGCTCAAACTGCTGCCGCTGTCAGAGCGCGACCAGATGCTGGCATTACTGCTGGTCGACGCCATCAACGATGACGGTTATCTGGAACAATCGCTGGAAGAACTGGCAGCACAGATCGAAACGGAATCCGAGGTCGATGTGCTGGAACTGCAGACCGCACTCAAGCATATCCAGAACCTGGACCCTGCCGGCGTCGGCGCACGCAACCTGGCAGAATGCCTGTCACTGCAGCTGCGCGCAATGGAGGAACCGTTGCCACTGCATGATCTCACGATAAACCTGGTAGAGCACCATTTGCCGCTGCTGGCCGCAAGAGATTACGCCAAACTGCGCAAAGTCCTGCATTGCGACGATGAAGCCCTGCGTCAGGCACAACACATCATCACCCAGCTCAACCCGAGACCGGGCAATGCGTTCAGCAATATCAGCTCAGACCACTACATCCAGCACGAAATCATCGTCAAAAAGGTCAAAGGTGTCTGGATCGCCAGCCTCAATGACGAAGTGGTGCCGAAACTGCGCATCAACCAGATCTACGCCAACATCCTCAAGCGCAACCGCGACAGTTCCAACCAGTACCTGATGAGTCAGATGCAGGAAGCAAAATGGATGATCAAGAACATCCAGCAGCGCTTCTCCACCATCCTGCGTGTGTCACAGGCCATCGTCGACAGGCAGCGCAACTTCTTCGAACACGGCGAAGTGGCCATGCGGCCGCTGGTGCTGCGCGAGATAGCCGATGAGCTGGAGCTGCACGAATCCACTATCTCGCGCGTGACCACGCGCAAGTACATGCTGACGCCGCGCGGGGTCTATGAGCTCAAGTATTTCTTCGGCAGCCATGTGGCGACCGAATCCGGTGGCGCCTGTTCAGCCACTGCCATACGCGCGCTGATCAAGCAGATGATCGCCGAAGAGGACCCGAAAAGACCTTTGTCAGACAACCAGATTACGGATGTCCTGGGCAAACAGGGCATCGTCGTCGCCAGGCGCACGATCGCCAAATACAGGGAATCACTGCAGTTACCCGCAGCGAGCCAGCGTAAGGCGCTGTAATTTCACCACAACTATTAATTTTGTAGTCGTTACCAAGGAGAGAGCATCATGAACTTGCAAATTACCGGCCGTCATTTGGATATCACCCCGGCTTTACGCGATTATGTTGAAGGCAAGCTTGCCCGCGTAAGCAATCACTTCGACCATGTAATTGATATTAAAGTAACACTGAGTGTAGAAAAGCTGATTCAGAAAGTCGAAGCTACACTGCATGTGCCCGGTAATGACCTGCATGTGGAATGCACCGATGAAAACATGTACAGCGCCATTGATACGCTCGCCGACAAACTGGACCGCCAAGTGCTGAAGCACAAGGAAAAACAGGGCGACCACCATCAGGCGAACGGTGCCGTCAAACATCAGGCCACTGAATAAAGCGGCACTGAACGGGATGTTGCGCACAGCGATTCTTGTATTTCAGCTCTCTGCGCCATCCCGACAGGAAAAGTAAAAAATGCCCGAAATCAGCGTCGATAAATTATACAAGGATACCCGCCGCAACCTGAAACTCACTTGGGTGGCAGGCCTGACCGGGGGTAACCACACCCTCAGCAGCGACACCGTCAGCAAGCCATCCCTGGCGCTGATCGGGCACCTTAACTTCGTGCACCCCAACCGCGTACAGGTATTGGGTTGTGCCGAAATGGACTACCTGCGCAGCCTGAAATCTGCAGAACTGGTGCAGGCCATACGCAACCTGTTCTCAACCGACCTCGCCGCCGTGGTCGTCGCCAATGGCGAAAAACCGCCGGAAGAATTGCTCGCCGCTGCCGACCAGCGCGAAACCCCATTATTCACGACGCCGCTGCAAAGCCCGAGCCTGATGGATGTGCTCAGCCACTACCTGTCACAGGCAGTTGCCGAAACCGTGAGTTTTCACGGGGTATTCATGGAGGTCCAGGGCTTTGGCGTACTGATCAAGGGCGACCCTGCCATCGGCAAAAGCGAGCTGGCGCTTGAACTGATCTCACGCGGGCACCGGCTGATTGCCGACGACATCATTGATTTCTACAAGATAGCACCCGACCGCCTGGAAGGCCGCTGCCCAAGGCTGCTGCAGGATTTTCTCGAGGTACGCGGCCTCGGCGTGCTTAACATCCGTGAGCTGTTCGGCGACAATTCGGTCAAACCGACCAAACCGCTGGACCTGATCATCCAGCTTGAGCATGCCGACAAGCTGCTGACCCTGGAACTCGATCGCCTGAAAATGACTTCGCAACAGGAAAAGATTCTGGGCGTCAAAATCCCGAAATTCCTGATTCCCGTTGCGGCCGGCCGCAACATCGCCGTTCTCGTTGAAGTCGCCTTGCGCAACCACATGCTGCTGCTGCGCGGCGTTAATGGCACAAGACAGTTCATGCAGAGACAGACGCGTGAAATGAAAAAGAACATGCCGAAGCCCCCTGGGGGAAGCTAAAAATGCAGCTGGTCATCGTCACAGGGTTGTCCGGATCTGGCAAGAGCGTCGTCCTCAAGGCGCTGGAGGACAGCGGTTACTATTGTGTCGACAACCTGCCGGCAACACTGCTAGCCAATATTCCACAGCATCTGCATGGCCAGAGCCGCGTGGCGATCAGCATGGACACGCGCAGCGAAGCCATCGAAGTCCTGCCGGATGCCATACAGCAATTGAAGAATCAGGGCATCGATATCCAGGTACTGTACCTGGAATCCAGCGTAGAGACGCTGGTCAAGCGTTTCAGCGAAACGCGCAGGCGCCACCCGCTGAGTGACGAAAAAACCACGCTGGCAGAAAGCATCCAGCGCGAACGCGACATGCTGAGCCAGCTGGCCTATCTCGGCCATCGCATCGATACCAGCGATCTCAGTGCCAACACACTGCGCAACTGGGTCAAGGACTTCATCGCACAGGAACATCAGGGCATGACCCTGCTGTTCGCCTCCTTCGGCTACAAGCATGGCATCCCGCTCGACGCCGATTTCGTGTTTGACGTGCGCTTTCTGCCCAACCCGCATTACGACCCAGTACTGCGACCGCTGACCGGTCACGACCATGCCGTGAATACCTTCATGGAAAACCAGGCAGACGCGCAGGCGCTGTTCGATGACATCCGTAATTTTGTTGCCCGCTGGCTACCCGCCTTTGTACGGGATAACCGCAGCTACCTCACTGTTGCCATCGGTTGCACCGGTGGCCAGCACCGCTCGGTTTATTTTGTCGAAAAGCTTGGGCAACATTTCCGTACAGAACAACAAAAAGTGCTAATCAGGCACCGTGAACTTGAGTAATTTTTGATGAATAGAAGAAAACCAGCTTTAAGCTGGAATTTAAGATTAAGGTAAGCACTGCATGATAGGAATACTTATTATTGCCCACGGCACGCTCGGGGAGAGCCTGATTCACTGCGCGAGCCATGTCATGGGCACAAAGCCTGCCTCATTGAAGCAGCTGGCTGTGGGCAAGAACGACGACCCCAACACACTGTTGCCAAAAGCGAAGCAACTAGTGACAGAACTGGATCAGGGCGACGGCGTGCTGATATTGTCTGACATCTACGGAGCAACACCATGCAACATGGTCAATCGACTACTGGTCGCCGGTCGCGTTGAAGGCATTGCAGGTGTTAACCTACCGATGCTGGTACGCACGCTTACCTATAGAAACACTGACCTCAGGACCCTGATTGCCAAAGCGCTCAGTGGCGGCCGCGAAGGCGTCATCCATTTCACAGACTTAGACTAGTAAGGCATAGAAGATGTTAAGAAAAGACATTGAAATCATCAACAAACTCGGGATGCACGCCCGTGCCTCGACCAAGCTGACGCAAACCTCCAGCCAGTTCAAGTCTGAGATCTGGGTAGAACGCAACAACCGCCGGGTCAACGCCAAGAGCATCATGGGGGTCATGATGCTGGCAGCCAGCCAGGGCAGCGTGATCACCATAGAAACTTCCGGCCCGGATGAAGAAGCGGCAATGAATGCCTTGGTAGACCTGATCAACAGCCGTTTCGGCGAGCCGGATTAATTACTGGCCGAAAACCACAACCATGAATGCCATGACAACGGGGAACAATAAGAAATTGGCAATGCAGACAACGGAGTTGCAGTGCAGGCTAAGCTGCACAAGCAGGTTAAGCGTAGCGGCCGTAGCCATAGTGCATATGGCACGGCAAGGAGTAAGCAAGGCAGGCAACGACGTATCGACGAAGCAGTGGAGGCAAACTTCCCGCCTCTTTGCCAAGACCGCCTTTTCCACCTTCAATGCGATGTCGAGACGAGGCGCCAACGAGAGAGCGACGCAGGCAGTGCATGTGGCACGGCAAGGAGTGAACGAGGCAGGCAACGACGTATCGACGAAGCAGTGGAGGTGGAAATGAGCTTTGCTTTTTTAAGGGGTTACGCTCTATGAGCTTCACCATGCACGGGGTGGGTGTCTCCGGCGGCATCGCCATCGGCCGTGCGCACCTGGTTTCGCACGCCCTGCTGGAGGTTGCCCATTACCTGATTCCAGAAACGCTGGTAAAACAGGAAATCCAGCGATTCAATCAGGCAGTCGATATAGTCCGGCTTGATCTGGAGAATATCCATCAGCAGTTAACGGCCAATGCCCCGACCGAACTCAGTTCGTTTATCAACACCCATTTGATGATATTGGCTGACCGGGCGCTTTCAGTAGTGCCTGCAGAAATCATCGCAAAAGAGCTGTGCAATGCGGAATGGGCATTGAAACAGCAGATGGATGACCTGGTCGAGCAATTTGAAAAAATTGATGATGAATATCTGCGTGAGCGCAAACATGATGTCGTGCAGGTCGTTGAACGGGTCATCAAGGTGTTGCTCGGGCATCCAAGCCTGGTGCCGGTAGAAGAACAGGAAAGCGCCATCATCCTGGTTGCTCACGACCTCTCCCCGGCTGACACGATTCAGTTCAAGCATCACAAATTCGCCGCCTTTGTCACAGATGTCGGCGGGACCACCTCACATACTGCCATTCTTGCGCGCAGCCTGAACATCCCATCCATCGTCGCCCTGCAACGGGCGCGCACACTGGTACGCGATGGCGAGCTGATTATTGTCGATGGTAACCAAGGTGTAGTCGTCGTCAATCCGGACAAGGACACCTTGGCGGAATACCGGCTCAAACAGGAACAATTCGAGCTTGAACAACAGAAACTCAAGCGCCTGAAATCGACCAGGGCGGTCACGCTGGATGGCACCCCCATCGAACTGCTCGCCAACATCGAAGTGCCTTCCGACGTCACCAAGGCCAAGGCAGCCGGCGCCACCGGTGTCGGTCTCTACCGTACCGAATTCCTGTTCATGAACCGGCATGATATGCCGGAAGAAGAAGAGCAGTATGAGGCCTACCGCAAGGTGGCCGAATCCATGAAAGGGATGCCAGTCACCATCCGTACTCTGGACCTCGGTGCCGACAAGGAAATGAACCCGGATACGGTACGCACCTGCACCAACCCGGCGCTCGGCCTGCGCGCGATTCGCCTTTGCCTGTCGGAACCACAGATTTTCCATACGCAGCTTCGCGCCATCTTGCGCGCTTCGCATTACGGCAACATCAAGATCCTCATTCCCATGCTGTCCAACCTGGTTGAGTTGCGACAGACCATGCAGATGATAGAGCGTGCCAAAATCAGCCTGCAGAAACAGCATCTGGCTTATAAAGAAGATATCCAGGTCGGCGGCATGATCGAGATACCGGCAGCGGCATTATGTGCCGATGCCTTCGCCAAAGAGCTGGATTTCCTCTCCATCGGCACCAATGACCTGATTCAGTACACCCTGGCCATCGACCGTACCGATGACACGGTATCGCATCTGTATAACCCACTACACCCGGCCGTGCTGCAGCTGATCGAAGGCACCATCAAGGCTGGCGCACGTGCCGGCAAGGAAGTCTCGGTTTGCGGCGAAATGGCCGGCGACCCAAGGCTCACACGTCTGCTACTGGGTTTCGGCTTGCGCCATTTTTCCATGCACTCGGCACAGATTCTGGCGGTAAAGCGCCAGGTGTTGCAAAGCGATGTGCCCCAGCTGTCACAAGCTACACGCAAGATCCTGTCTACACAGGACACCGACAGAATTGAACCTTTGCTGCAAAAACTCAATCTTTCATAAAGGGGTATTGCCATGTCCGACATCATTGCACCAGCCAACGCCGATGAGAAAAACATTGCCGTCATCACCCATATCACCGGCATCTTTTTCAGTATTTTCCCCGGCCTTATCGTCTGGCTCTTGAAAAAGGACGAAAGCCCCTACATATCAGAACAAGCCCGTGAAGCCTTGAACTTCCAGATCACGTTGCTGATCGCCTACCTGATCGCGGGCGTACTGGTATTCGTCCTGATCGGATTTCTGCTGTTTTTCCTGATCTGGCTCGCCAACATCGTCTTCTGCATCATGGCAGCCGTGGCCGCCAGCAAGGGCGAGAATTACCGTTACCCGTTCAGTTTACGTTTGATCAACTAGGAAATTTATGACCGCAGTGAAACACACCTCCCTCACCGACAACCCTTTGCTCGATTTCAGCGGCCTGCCGCAATTCGACCGCGTGCAGGCGCAACATGTCGTCCCTGCCGTCGAGCACCTGCTGACGGAGGGCCGTGCGTTGCTGGAAAAACTGGCAACTGCCAGCGAAGCACCCAGCTGGGATAACTTCGCCCGCCCGCTGGAAGACATGGAAGAACGCATCTCCCGCGCCTGGTCGCAGGTCGGCCACATGAACGCGGTGGTCAACAGTCCGGAACTACGCGAAGCCTACAACGCCTGCCTGCCCAAGCTGACCGATTTCTATTCCGACCTGTCGCAGGACGAGCGGCTCTACGCCAAATTCCGCGCACTGCGCGCCAGTGCCGAATTCGAGAAACTGAACCGCGCACAGCAGAAGATCGTCGAGAACGAACTGCGCGATTTCCGCCTGGGCGGCGCCGAACTGCCGGACG
Source organism: Betaproteobacteria bacterium HGW-Betaproteobacteria-8 (assembly GCA_002842135.1). The sequence goes on from PHCD01000015.1 coordinate 13,455, forward strand.
ACAAGAAGGCCCGCTTCAAGGAGATTCAGGAAGCGCTATCAAAACTTGCCGCCAAATTCGAGGAGAACCTGCTCGACACCACCAACGATTTCGCCCACTACGTCGAGGATATTGGCCAGCTCAAGGGCCTGCCGGAAGATGCCTTGCAAGCAGCGCAGGAAGCGGCAAAAGCCGATGACGCTCTAGGTGAAAACAAACCGGGCTACAAATTCACACTGCATTTCCCTTCCTACATGCCGGTGCTGCAATACGCCGACAACCGCGAACTGCGCGAACTGCTCTACCGCGCCTATGCCACCCGCGCTTCCGAATTCGGCAAGCCGGAATGGGACAACACTGGACTCATCAAGGAGATACTGCAACTCAAGCGTGAAGCCGCACATCTGCTCGGCTACAAGAACTACGCCGAAATGTCGCTGGCAACCAAAATGGCGGACACACCGCAACAGGTCATTGAATTCCTCGACAACCTGGCCAAGCGCGCCAAGCCGTTCGCCGAACGCGACATGCAGGAGCTGACCGACTACGCCAGGAAACTCGGCATCGCTGATATGCAGGCCTGGGACGTGGCCTATGTTTCGGAAAAACTGCGCGAGGAAAAATACGCCTTCTCCGATCAGGAAGTGAAGCAATACTTCCCGGAAAACATGGTGCTACAAGGCCTGTTCAAGGTGGTGGAAACCATCTTCGGCGTGCAGGTCAAAAAATCGCAGGCCCCGGTCTGGCATGCGGATGCCGCCTTCTACGAGATCAGCGACAAGGCCGGCAAGCCGGTCGGCCAGTTCTATCTTGACCTCTACGCCCGCAACAACAAGCGCGGCGGTGCCTGGATGGACGAAGCCATCACCCGCCGCCGCATCGGCGAAGCAGTGACCCTGCCGGTCGCCTTCCTCACCTGCAACTTCTCGGCGCCGCTTAAAGGTGAAAATGAGCATGGGAAACCCGCGCTATTCACCCATGATGAAGTCATCACCATGTTCCACGAATTCGGTCATGGCCTGCACCACATGCTGACCCAGGTCGATGACTATGGCGTTTCCGGCATCAAGGGCGTGGAATGGGACGCGGTCGAACTGCCGAGCCAGTTCATGGAGAATTTCTGCTGGGAATGGGATGTGCTGCGCCACATGACGGCTCATGTCGAAACCGGCGAGCATCTGCCAAGAGCGCTGTTCGACAAGATGGTGGCCGCCAAGAACTTCCAGGCCGGCATGCAGACCGTGCGCCAGATCGAGTTCTCGCTGTTCGACATGCGCCTGCACGGCGACTTCGATCCGGACGGCAGCAAGACCCCGCTCGACCTCATCGAGGAAGTCCGCGATGAAGTCGCCGTGGTGCGCCCGCCGAAGTGGAACCGCTTCCCCAACAACTTCTCGCACATCTTCGCCGGCGGTTACGCGGCAGGCTATTACAGCTACAAATGGGCAGAAGTGCTGTCGGCCGACGCCTACAGCCTGTTCGAGGAACACGGCGTATTGTGCGAAGAGACCGGCCGCCGCTTCTGGGCCGAGATCCTCGCCATGGGCGGCTCGCGCCCGGCGCTGGAATCCTTCGTCGCCTTCCGCGGTCGCGAACCTTCCATCGATGCCCTGCTACGCCACAACGGCATGACCGCGTAAACGTACTCACCCTTTGACCCAAACGCCCGTCCGCTGCCAGCAGCCGGCGGGCGTTGTCGTTTTTCCCGGCTCTATAAAAACGCTGATTAAATGAGCGAGCGGGATGAAGTGCACCCGCAAGGGGCATGTCCGCCAAAACGGCTGCTAAAGCAGCTCGGCTTGGCGCCACTAGGCGCACGGAGCGCAGAAGCCGAGAAAACTAACGTAGTGTTTCGGCGCAGGCTAACCTGCTTGCAGGTTAAGCGTAGCGGCCGAAGCCATAGTATGAGTTATACAGCGAGGTTGCGACAACGCAGTTGCAGTGAAGACTAACCTTTAGGTTATGTCGAAGCTAAAAAACCGCGCAACGACGCAATTCGCCCGCGCAGCCTTTTAAGCAGTGTTTTTTATGCCATCTGGCTGATGGTCTTGCGAAACCGCGCCAGCGAAAAGAAAAACAGCACCGCGCCGATCAGTGCGATGGCGAGGAAGGACGGCCACACCACATCCAGCCCGGCACCACGGTAAAGGATGGCCTGGCTCAATTCGACAAAATGCGTGGTCGGTGCCAGCAGCATCAGGTTCTGCACGAATTCCGGCATGCTTTCGCGCGGCGTCGTGCCGCCGGAGAGCATTTCCAGTGGCAGCAGGATCAATATCATCAGCATGCCGAACTGCGGCATGTTACGCGCCAACGTCGCAATAAAAATGCCCATGGAAGTGGTCGCAAACAGATGCAGCGCGGCACCGGTCATAAAGAGGACGATAGAGCCTTCGATCGGCACCTGCAGCGAACCCCGCACCACCAGCGTCAGCGATATCCAGGCCGCCACCAATACCACCAGCGCCATGGCCCAGATCTTGGCCAGCATGATCTCCAACGGCGTCAGCGGCATCACCAGCAGGTGCTCGATGGTGCCGTGCTCGCGTTCGCGAATGAGGGCGGCGCCGGTGAGGATGATGGAAATCATGGTGACATTGTTGATCAACTCCACGATGGAACCGAACCAGGCTTGCGTCAGGCTCGGGTTGAAGCGCATGCGCAGCGCCAGTTCCACCGGCAGCGCTGCATTGCCGCGATAACGCTGCACAAATTCATTGATCTCGGTCAGCACAATCTCCTGGATATACCAGTTGCCGGTAAAAGCCTGGCTCATGCGCGTGGCGTCGATATTGAGCTGGATGGCGGGCGAGCGGCCGGCCAGCACGTCGCGCTGGAAGTCCGGCGGGATATGCAGCGCGAAGGTATAACGCCCGGCATCCATGCCGGGGTCGATCTCGTTCGCTGCAATCATGGCCGGGCCGGAAAAATACGGCGGATAGAAAGCTGAAACGATGCGCGCCGACAGCGGCGAGGCGTCCTCGTCGACAATGGCGATCGGCGCCTTGTTGAGCGACTCCGGCATGGCGGTGGCGGACGAATAGATCATCACGGTGAAACTGACGGCAATCAGCACCAGCATGACCGGGTCGCGCTTGAGGCTCCACAGTTCCTTGATGCCGAGTCGATAAATGTTGCTCAATCGCCGCATGCGTTCACCTGCCCTGCTTCTTCAGTGTCAGGATGGTCAAGCCCATCACCACCGGCACCGCCAGCAACAGCGGCACGAAATAAGTGTAAAGATCACCGAGGTCGAGCGCCTTGCCGAACACGCCGCGGCTGATGATCAGCATGTAAGTGGTCGGGTAGACCTCGCCGATCATGCGGCCGATGCCCTCCAGTGACGACACCGGATTCATCATGCCGGAGAACTGCACGGCCGGCAGGATGGAAACCACCATGGTGAAGAACAGCGCCGCGATCTGGCTGCGGGTGAAGGTCGAGGCGAGAAAACCGATGCCGGTGGACACCACGCAATAGATCAGCGCGGCCAGCGCCAGCGTGGCGAAGCTACCCTTGACCGGCACGTCGAAAGCGGTGACTGCCAAGAGCGTCATCAGCAGGAAATTCAGCATGGCCAGTGCCACATACGGTATCTGCTTGCCGATGATGAATTCGCTGCGCGTCACCGGCGTCACGTAGAGATTGATGATGGAACCCAGCTCTTTCTCGCGCACCACTGCCAGCGCCGCCAGCATGGCCGGCAACATCAGCAGCAGTAACGGCATGACCGCCGGCACCATGGCCGGCAGGCTCTTCACGTCCGGGTTATAGCGGAAGCGGTTCTCGATCGTCGCCAGCCCGGCGATGCCGCTGCCGTAGCGTTCGAGCGCCTGTTGCTGCAGCCAGACCTGATGCATGCCCTGCACATAACCCTGCACCGTCTCCGCCCGCTGCGGCATGGCGCCGTCGACCCAGGCGCCGATCTGCACCCGGTTGCCGCGCTGCAGGTCGCGGGCGAAACCGGACGGGATCTCGATTGCCAGTGACAACTCGCCGCTGCGCATGCGCCGGTCGAGCTCTGCGTAATCGCTGATCGGCGGCTTCTCGACAAAATAGCCGGAACCGGAGAGGTTGAGCGTGTAGTTGCGGCTGAGGCCGGTCTGGTCGCGATCCAGCACGGCATAGGGCAAGTCCTCGACATCCATGCTGATGCCAAAACCGATGACGAACATCAGTATCATGGAACCGACCAATGCCAGCGCCGCCCGCACCGGGTCACGCTGCAGCTCCAGCACCTCGCGCCACATGTAGCTGTACATGCGGCTGAAGCTGAAATAATGCGAGCGCGGCCGTTTGGTGACACTGCCGACCAAAGGTGCAGCAGCTTCTGCGGTTCTCTGCCTGGCATCCTGTGCACCGCCGCCGGCCTCCACCAGATAATCGATAAAAGCCTGCTCCAGCGTTTCAGCCCCGCGGTCGGTGACGATATTGGCCGGCGTTTCGCTGACCAGCACCTTGCCCGCATGCATCAGCGAAATGCGGTCGCAGCGCTCGGCCTCGTTCATGAAATGGGTAGAGATAAAAATGGTCACCCGGTCGCGCCGCGACAATTCGATCAGCAAATGCCAGAAATTGTCACGTGCAACCGGGTCCACGCCCGAGGTCGGTTCATCCAGAATCAGCAGTTCCGGTTTATGCACCATGGCCACCGCCAGCGACAAACGCTGACGGATGCCGAGCGGCAAGCTGTCAGGCAGCGCATCCAGATCTTGCTGCAGGCCGAAACGCTGCACCATCTCGTCCACCCGCGCCGGGATCTCGGCCTCCGGCACATGGAACAGGCGCGCATGCAGCACCAGGTTCTGCTGCACACTCAATTCGGCATAGAGCGAAAACGATTGCGACATATAGCCCACGCGCCGCCGCGTGGCGATATCGGTCGATTCCACCTCGTGGCCGAACAGCCAGGCCTTGCCCTCACTGGCCGGCAGCAGGCCGGTCAGCATCTTCATGGTGGTCGATTTGCCGCAGCCGTTGGAGCCGAGAAAGCCGAATATCTCGCCGCGGCGGATGCGGAAACTGACATGATCGACGGCGACGAAATCGCCGAAACGCATGGTCAGGTTCTGCGCCTCGATGGCAACATCGTGCCGCTCGTCCTGCGCCAGCGGCGGGATGCTCACTTCCTGATAACCGCGCTTCTTCTCTTCCGGCAGTAGCGCGATAAAAGCCGCATCCAGCGTTTCCGTCGCCGTCCTGTCCAGCAGCTCCTGCGGCGTGCCGGTCGCCAGGATGCGGCCTTCGTCCATCGCCACCAGCCAGTCGAAGCGCTGCGCCTCATCCATGTAAGCGGTGGCGACGATGACGCTCATTCCCGGCCGCTCGCTGCGGATGTGGGCAATCAACTCCCAGAACTGGGCACGCGCCAGCGGGTCGACGCCGGTAGTCGGCTCGTCCAGGATCAGCAGATCGGGGTCATGGATCAGCGCGCAGCAGAGACCGAGCTTCTGTTTCATGCCGCCGGATAGTTTGCCTGCCGGCCGCGAGAGGAATTCGTGCAGACCGGTACTGCGAGTCAGGAGGTCGATGCGGCGGCGGCGCTCGGCAGCATCGTGGCCGAACAGGCGACCGAAGAACTGCAGGTTCTCCTCGATGGAAAGTGTAGGATAGAGATTCTTGCCCAGCCCTTGCGGCATGTAGGCGATGGAAGGACAGACCACATCGCGATGACGCTTGTGCGCCATATTGCCACCCAGCACCTCGACCGTACCGCTCTGGATGATGCGCGCACCAGCCACCAGTGCCAGCAGGCTCGACTTGCCAACGCCGTCCGGCCCAATCAGGCCAACCATGCCGCCAGCCGGAATATCCAGACTGACATCCTGCAGCGCCATGGTCTTGCCATAACGCAGGCTGACCTGCTGCAGACGTACAACCGACTGCGGCATGGCTGAACTCACTCCGGCACTTTAACCGTCAGTTCAGCCGGCCATTCCACGTTCGGGTCTATGCGCACCCACGCCACGCCGGGCAGACCGGTCTTCACCTGTTTCAGGTGTTTTTGCAGCAACTCCCGGTCGATCTGCGCCTTGACGCGGAACATCAGCTTCTGCCGCTCGCTCTCGGTTTCCACCGTCTTCGGCGTGAATTGCGCGGTGCTGGCGACGAAAGAAATGGTCGCCGGAATCACATACTGCGGCGCGGCATCGAGAATGATGCGCGCATCGGCACCGAGCGCCACGCGGCCGGCGACGGTTTCCGGCAAAAAGAAGGTCATGTAGACATCGGCCAGATCGACCAGACTCAGCAACTTGCCGCCCGCCGCCAGCACTTCGCCCGGCTGGGCGATGCGGTACTGGATGCGTCCGGCGCGTGGAGAAGTCAGCTGGCTATCACGGATATCGGCCTCGATGCGGGCGATGGTGGCTTCCGCCGCCGCCACGGCAGAGCGCGCGCCCACCACCTGCGCCTTCGCCGCATCGATCGCCGCCTGTGCCGAGCTCACCTGCGCCCGGGCAGCATTGACTGCTGCGCGCGCACTGCTGAACCGCGCACGGTCATCATCCAGTTCCTGGATCGGCGCGGCGCCTTCCACTGCCAGCATCTCCGTCCGCGCCAGCCTCCGCTGAGCGGCATCCAGTTCGCTTGCGCGTTGTGCCACCATGGCCTGCATCGTCATCTTGTCGCTCTCGCGCAGGGCCACTTGTGCCTCGGCGCTGGTCACTGCATTCAGCGCCTGCTGATATTGCGCGCGCGCTTCATCGCGCTGCGCTTCCAGTGTCTCCACCTGCATGGTCGCCAGCACCTGTCCGGCCTCGACGAAATCGCCTTCCCGCACGAGGATCTCGCTGACCCGCGCCGGCAATTTGGTCGCCACATCGATCTCGGTCGCCTCGATGCGGCCATTGCCGCTGGCAAAACCTTGCAGATCGTTGGTATTGAAGAATCTGTCCCAGGCATAAAAACCGCCTGCGGCAACGATAATGAGGATGACCAATGCGAGGATTGTTTTTCTGTTCATGACACGGGTTCCATTAAGGCGATACTTGGCCGGCAAGCGATTGCGAACCGCCGCCAAGCGCGGCATAAAGACTGATCTGGCTGGAAAGCAGCGCGCGGCGCGTCTGCACCAGTTGCTGTTCCGCCGTCAGCAGGTCACGCTCGGCATCCAGCACCTCGAAATAGGAGGTGGCGCCACTATCGTAACGCAGTTTGACCAAGCGGGCCCGCTCGGCTTGCGAATCCAGCGTCTGCTGCTGGCTCACAATCTGCTGCTGCAACCACTGGCGCGCGGCCAACGCATCGGCCACTTCGCGGAACGCGGTCTGGATGGTCTTTTCGTAATTGGTCACAGCCAGGTCGCGGCGCACTTCCGCCAGATTCAGGCTGGCGCGGTTACGGCCGGCATCGAAGATCGGCAGGCTGATGCTGGGCGAGAATTTCCAGGCATGGCTGCCGCTGTCGAACAGGCCCTGCAGTTCGCTGCTGGCGCTGCCATAGGTCGTGGTCAGGCTCACGCGCGGGAAGAAAGCCGCCCGCGCGGCGCCGATATTGGCATTGGCCGATTTCAGCCGATGTTCCGCCGCGACGATATCCGGCCGCGTCAGCAACAAATCGGAAGGCAGGCCGGCACTGAGCGGGCGCAATATCCTGCCATCGTCGAACACATAACTTGCCGGGCTGATCTCGAACTCGCGGCCGATCAGCAGGGTCAGTGCGTTGTACTGGTTGGCTCGCGCCTGCTGCAGTTGATACTCCAGCGTCTGCGCCTGTGCCAGCAGGGTTTCCACCTGTATCAGATCAAGTTTGGAAGTGGCACCCACTTCAAAGCGTCGCTTGAAGATGCGCAGGGATTCGGCGCGGCTGTCTATGGTCTTGCGCGCGATGACGATGCGCTCGTCCAGTTCACGCAGAATCATGTAACTGTCCGCCACCTGCGCAATCAGCGAAATATTCAAGGCCCGGCGTGCCTCATCGCTGGCCAGAAAACTCTCCAGCGCCGCATCCTTCAGGCTGCGGATACGCCCCCAGAAATCGATCTCCCAGTTGCTGATGCCCAGCCCGACCAGATAATCCTCGGCGATCAGCGGCTTGCCGGTGAAACTCAAATCGGCCGGCGTACGTGAGCGGTTATAGGTGCCGATCGCATCAAGATGCGGATACAGCCCGGCGCGCTCGATACCGTAAGCCGCACGCGCCTCCTCCACGCGCAGCACCGCCGCACGCAGGTCGCGGTTGTGTTCCAGCGCCTGCACGATCAATGCGTGCAACTGCTCATCGGCGAAATATTCCTGCCATGTCAGGCTGGCAGCCGGTGCAGCTGCCGCTTCTTCAGCAAAGGGGAAGCTCTCTGGCACCGGGGCCGCAGGCTGCTGATATTCCGGCGCCATGGATTTGCAGCCCGCCAGCAGCATGCAGACTGCCAACAGCCGGGCTGTGCGTTGCAGGTTCCAGCCTCCGGCACAAAGCGCTTTTACCATGCCTGTTCCCTGTAAGGTGTTGCTGCCACATTGCCCCCATGAGTTTTCGACGTCATCTGCCATGCTACCGCAATAGCGGTACGGAAAAAACGATTGCATCGCCTGTCTGCCAACAAAAGCGATCTCGACCAAAGTCGGTGATAAACTGACAGCCATTCATCGTCTTCCACAACACATCACCGCCATGAAACTCGCCACCTGGAACGTCAACTCGCTCAATGTCCGCCTGCCGCATGTGCTGGAATGGATCGCCGCCGAAAAACCTGATGTGCTCTGCCTGCAGGAAACCAAGCAGGAAGACAGCAAATTTCCCTACGACGCATTGAAAGAAGCTGGTTACAACGCCATCCACAGCGGGCAGAAAACCTACAACGGCGTCGCCATCCTCAGCCCGCACGCCATCGAAAACCCGGCCTTCGGCATCCCCGAATTCGCCGACGAACAAAAGCGCGTAGTAAGCGCTGACATCAACGGCATCCGTATCGTCTGCGCCTATATCCCCAACGGCCAGAGCCTGGAATCGGAAAAATACCAGTACAAACTGAACTGGCTGCAAGCACTCACTGACCACCTTGCGGCCGAGCTGCAACAGTATCCGCGGCTGGCGTTACTCGGCGATTACAACATCGCGCCGGAAGACCGCGACGTGCACGACCCCAAAGCGTGGGAAGGCCAAGTGCTGGTCAGCGAACCGGAACGCGAGGCTTTCAGAAAACTGCAGGCGCTCGGCCTGCACGACAGCTTCCGCCTGTTCGAACAGGAAGAAGGCAGCTTCAGCTGGTGGGATTACCGCATGGCAGGCTTCCGCCGCAACCTCGGTTTGCGCATCGACCACATTCTGGTCAGCGACGCACTGAAAGCCAACTGCCAGCGCTGCTGGATCGACAAGGGGCCGAGAAAACTGGAGAGACCGTCAGATCACACGCCGGTCATCCTCGAACTGGCATCTTGACGGCCGCATGGGCAGATCTGCGGCGTTGCGCGGTGCTCGTACACTCGCCTATCCAGCTCGATATGTCTCGCGTCCTGCGCTCCATGCGCCTTGCATCTCTACCCATGCGACCATCAATCTGGCCGTCGCAGGGATAAACAACCGGGGGTGAGAAAATCATATGAGCGAGTTCACCGAATACCTCCACGAAGTCTTTGAACTCGCCGGCCCCATCACCATCCGCCGCATGTTCGGTGGCCATGGTATCTATCTCGACGGCCTGCCGGTCGGCATCGTCTATCAGGACACGCTCTACCTGAAGGCGGACGCCGAAACGCGGCAAGCGTTCGAGGCGCTGCAACTCCCGCAATTCACCTACCGCAAAAAAGACAAAACCATAGCTCTGCCTTACTTTCAGGCACCGGATTTCATACTGGAAGATCGGCAGGAGGCGGCGTTATGGTTGAGGAAGGCGTTTGGGGCGAGTTTGAGAAGTAAGCCGAAAGCAAGGCACTGAGAATTAGGCAATTGGGTTAAAAACGCATGCACTTGTCACGAAAAAGGATAAGGCGTTTAATCCATATTGAATAATGCACAGGTTATACAAAGTTCACCATTAAGGCGCACTTTTCATGCATTTTTAAGGTATCTATTTTTATTTAAGCTCAGATTGCTGATGCACAGCTATCTGCTCCTAACTCGAAACACGTTATGCCACTTAAGGAAACGTATGGATATCATCTATAGTCCTTTCGGCGAAATTGATGACGAAGAATACCGGAGTGTTGTCGACGCCAAAATTAAAGAGTACGAATCGAGATTAAAAACATATGAAGGCGGGCAAATTGAGTTTCATGTGCGTGAAACAAATCATGGAAGAGGAGCTGATCTATTAACAGTTACGGTTTCGTTGGTATCTTTAGCAGGCACTGCATTTTTTGCAATCCCCGCAGCACATAAGAAAATTCGGGAAGCATTCGAAGAATGGAAGCAGATTGGAAAGGAAATTGACACACTTATTTCGCGTGTTTCTGGTAATGACAGGCCATCGCTTCCAATCGAGGTTTTATTTTTTGAGGCGGTAAATGACCTAGCCAGTTCTAAAGTTGCAGAGAGCCTTGAATTCTTATCAGCTTGTGAAATACCAACGCAAGAAGCTTATGTGTTCGATGATAGAAAGACCTATCTGTTCGCGTTCCGTGATGGCATGCAAATATATCTGATTGCTTATGATAGTTACAAAACAAAGCTATGGTCTCGGCAGGTGCCACTGTGAATCCAAGGCTTAGTGGATAAATACCCAACACTACTTTTCTCATTTAAAGATCAGACTGACTTATATCAAGTAGCCATTGCACGAAATGCTGATGTATTGTTGGAAAATAAAATTCAAATAAGTAGAAATGCCTAGCTATTCATCAAACGGGCGCCCTACAACGCCCTTAATTCGTCGAGTGTTAAAGGCAAACCATGACTTCAGCTATCAAAATCACGTATTGGGCAGAGGCAAAACCGGATACAGCCTCAATTTATGACTTTGAAGGTATTGTCGATTTTCGAAAAGAACTTGAAGAAAACTACGTGGCGGTCATCCAAGGGCGTCCTGGTCCACTGGGAGGTCTTCACGAACTCGCGGTAGAGATTATCTCCAACCTCACTTTTGTTGAGGTCGCAAAATTCTTGCTTAGCGGCATAGCATTTGATGTCATTAAGTCAGGTACAAAATCTCTGATATTGCGGCCCTTCCTCAAAGCGTTTAAGGAACTTAAGGATCGGAACAGCTCGGTTCAAGTGGATATAGAGGAATTTAGAATCGTCTTTCAGGATACCGTGATTGTCATCTACAAGATCACTGATGACAGTATCTTTTCTAGCCTTGAAACAATCCTCAATGAACTTGCCAAGCATTCCGATCAACTAACCTTGTCTAGCGGAGAGCGCCCATTTGAGATTCACATCCCCATCTTTGAGGATCCTTCAAAGGATAGGCCATGCCGGTTCAGAGTCAAACTTGACGTTGATGAAACGATTTCGTCATTTTCGAATTCTGATTATTTCAGAATGTGGGGCATCTATTACGACTATGCCGGTAGCCGAATATTTGACGTTGAAAATGGATTGCTAATTGACAATGATTTTTACGAGCTTGAGCGCTATTGGAGCGAAATGGAAGAAAGGTGGAGACGTTAACGTGAACGGGGTGACGGGGTCAGGTCTAGCAATGTAGCAAATGCATTGATAAATGCTATTTTGCTAGATCCAACCTCAAAGACACTCCCGTTACAAACCCACTTGTATAGTT
>PHCD01000109.1 GCA_002842135.1 Betaproteobacteria bacterium HGW-Betaproteobacteria-8
AGAGGCCGCTGCTGAAAATGAAGCCAAGGCGGAAGCTGCGCCTAAACGCCCGGTCGGCCGGCCACGCGATACGCTGATGGAAACCGTGGCCAAAACCGCAGCCCGTACTGTTGGCTCTGAACTTGGCAGGCGGCTGATACGCGGCGTGCTTGGTTCGCTGCTGGGTGGCAGGAAGTAGCGGCGTTTTTATGGCAACACCGAGGAAAAACAAGCTTGAACCGGCAGAAATCGCGCGTGAGACGATCAAACGCATGGCGATGCAACGCATTGCCCCAACACCGGACAATTACAAGCGCATTTATAACGAGATTGCCGAGCTGCCCACCTTGGAGCCGCTTGAGGATGCACTGGGTCGCGCACTCAAGGAGCTGCCACGTGAGACTGCCGAGAGCAGCAAATGGATAGGCGCGTGGGAAAAGCTGCTCGCCAGCCGTAATTGGAAGGCCTTGCCGGCAATGCTCGGCGCGGAGATGCAAGATAAAGTTGCGCAAGCCAGGCAATGGCCCGATGCGATTCGAGACCTGTTGCGTGCATGGGATGCAAAACAGACCAGCCTGACCCCGCAACGAAAAAAGGAAACATTGGAGCGCGTGCTGATTAACTTTGGCAGTGACCCTCAGTTGCCCGAGAAGCTGCAAGCCATGACTAAAAGCTGGTCTGGCTATGCAGGCAGTAGCTCGGAGTTGATCGATGTCGGTGGTGTAGCAGAAGACAAGGCCGAGATCACGGTGCCCAGTGAGCTGAACAACCCGCCCGTGACATCAAGCCCACGATTGGCTGCCTTGCAGGAAAACATTAATACCTTGCAAGGGATGCTCAGGCAATCATTGAGAAACGGCTTGATTCCGAGACTTGAAGGCTACCCCGAGCTGCAACAGGAGGCTGGCGAGATATTCGCCCTGTCGGACAAGGCAGTCAAAAACGAGGACTGGAAATTACTGGCGCAGCAGCTCAAGACCTTGATCGGCAGAGTTGAACTGATCGGTATTGAAGAGCAGGAGATCAAGCATGACCTGCTGGCATTGCTTAAATTGCTGGTCGACAACATAGGCGAGCTGGTTTCCGATGACCAGTGGCTGCGTGGCCAGATTGCCGTGGTGCAGACCATTATCTCCAGCCCGCTTGAGAAGGCGCTGATCAAGGATGCGGAGAAAAGCCTGAAAGAGGTGATCTTCAAGCAGGGCGTCCTGAAACATAGCCTGACTGAAGCAAAGAATAATTTCAAACAGATGGTCGCGATTTTTATTGAGCGGCTAGGCACAATATCCGACTCGACGGGTTCTTATCACAGCAAAGTCGAGGCCTACAACCAGAAGCTTTCGAGCACTGACGACATCATCCAGATCGGCGCCTTGGTCAAGAACCTGATGCAGGATACCCATGAAATGCAGACCAACCTTTTACGTTCGCAAGATGTTTTGATCGAGCAGCGCAACAAGGTGGAAGCTACCGAGGAGCGCATCAGGCGGTTGGAGCTGGAGCTCACTGAACTGAGCGAGCAAATACGTATCGACCAGTTGACCGGGACGCTTAACCGGCGTGGCCTGGAAGAAGCCTTTACGCAAGAGATTGCGCGTGCACAGCGGGGCGAAACCGATTTGAGTGTTGTCCTGCTGGATATCGATAATTTCAAGCGCCTGAACGACACTTATGGGCATGAAGCTGGTGATTCTGCGTTGCAGCATCTGGCTAATACCGTCAAGGAAGCCGTGCGCCCGATCGATGTGGTGGCACGTTTCGGTGGCGAGGAGTTCGTGATTCTGTTGCCGAACACCAAAGTCAAAGAGGCGGTTGGCTTGGTGACCAGGCTGCAACGGGAACTGACAAAAAAGATATTCCTGCATAACAATGAGCGCCTGTTGATTACCTTCAGCGCAGGGATATCCCTGTTCAGGATGAACGAAGAGCAGGAGGCTGTGTTGCACCGGGCAGATCAAGCCATGTACCTGGCAAAATCCACCGGTAAAAATCGCGTGTTGGCAGAAGACGACCTGATGCGCGCCAGGAAAAACCTGCAAAGTTCGATTTGAGCCGTATGCAAACCATCCAGCAATCCGGTCTGGCAGAGCAGACCATCAATAAGTCGCGGTTCGTCGCGTTCGCCGCACATTGTGCAAACGAGAGGGAAGTGGTGCAGATGCTGAGGAAGCTGGCGTCCGAGCATCCGCATGCGCACCACCTGGCTTTTGCCTACCAGCTAAAAACGCCGGATGGCCTGGTACAGCGCATGAATGACGCCGGCGAACCTACCGGCACCGCTGGCAGGCCGATATTGCAGCATATCGAAGGACAGAAGCTGCTCAATGTCTGTGTTGGGGTGATTCGCTATTACGGTGGTATCAACCTGGGTACCGGCGGCTTGGCGCGGGCTTATGGCGGCACTGCCAAGCTGGCGCTGGATGCGGCAAGGCTCGTGCCTTTTGTCGAGATGGGGGAAGTGCGGCTGGAGATGGATTACGCCAGTTTCGACAGTTTCAGCCGCGAGCTGGAGAAGCTCAACGGCAGGATTCTGGACAAGCAGTTCGATGCCAATGTCAGGGTGCTGGCTTCGGTACCTGTCAATGATATTGCTGCATTGCAGGGCAAGTATCAGCTTCGCAAAGCTGGATAAAGACTAACCTTCTGTATCAGTACGCTTGTTCTTGGCTTTGAATTTCGCCCCGACATGCACTTCATGGCGTTTCTGCGCCAGCTCAATCTGCTTCTGGCGTTCTGCCAGTGCGCGTTTCTTTTCTTCACTGACCTTGCCGTGGCAATGCGGGCAGCTGATGCCTTGCTCGAACAGCGGTGATTGCCGCTCCTCGGGGCTCAGCGGATGGCGGCAGGCGCGGCAGAACTGATAATCGCCAGGCTTCAAGCCGTGGCCGACCGAGACCCGCTCATCGAAGACGAAACATTCGCCTTGCCACATGGACTGTTCTTCCGGCACGGTTTCCAGGTATTTGAGGATGCCACCCTGCAAGTGGTAGACATCATCGAAACCGAGGCTGCGCATGTAGGCTGTGGATTTTTCGCAGCGGATGCCGCCGGTGCAGAACATGGCAACCTTGGGTTTTTCCTTGAGGCTGGGGTTTTGCGCCACCCAGAATGGCAGCTCGGAAAAGCTGTGGGTCTTGGGATTAACGGCGCCCTTGAAGGTGCCGATGCCGACTTCGTAATCATTGCGGGTGTCGATCAGGATGACGTCCGGGTCGCTGATCAGCGCATTCCAATCTTCCGGTTTGACATAGGTGCCAGCCATTTCGCTGGGTTTTACCTCCGGCACGCCTAGCGTGACGATTTCCTTTTTCAGCCTGACCTTGAGCCGGTAGAAGGGCTTTTTATCCGACCAGGATTCCTTGTGTTCCAGATCCGCCAGCCGCCCCTTGAAGATATCGGCAGTGTGCAGGTATTCCAGCACCGCGCGGATATCCTCTTCCATGCCGGCGATGGTGCCGTTGATGCCTTCTTCCGCCAGCAGCAGGGTGCCGGTGATGTCACGGGATTCGCAAAAGGCCAGCAGCGGTTCTCGCAGCTCCTTGTAGTCAGGCAGGGAGACGAACTTGTAGAGCGCTGCGGTCAGATAACGTGGCATATAAGGTCGGCAGTACAGTTCTGTAATGATGGCGGCATGGGTTGTGGCGGCGGCAATGTGCGGTTAACGATCATCGAGCCGGATGTCTGCTTCCCAGGCATTGCCGTAGACCTTGCCGTTACGCGACATGACCAGCATCTGGTACATGCAGGTGAACCACATGAAGGCAGAAGCGGCGCTGTAGCCGAAGCCGCCGATAATGGTGAACCAGGCAAACGCCGGATGCCACTTGGTCAGCCACCAGGAAAAGATATCGAGGATCAGGAAGGCGAACGGCATGGCAATCGTGACTTCTTTCAGCCAGCGCGGTACGTTGACGGACAGGCTGAAGATTAGCGCCATGAAAAAGAAGATGAAACTGATGCCGAACAGGTGGATGTGCGAAACGCGTGTCAGGTTCTGGATACTTGCGCCTTCGTCGATGACGGCGGCCTTTTGCACATCTTCATACTGCGTGAAGTTCGGGATACCGGGAATCGCGCTGTGGCACTTGATGCAGTGCTGGGCAAACACCTCACGGAAGCGCGGCTCCCACTCGGATTCTGGCGCACCGTTGCGCGCCCATTTGATGATCTCGGTACGCACTTCCTGCGGCGCCTTGTCCTGCATGGAGCCGTTCAGCTTGGTTTCCAGCGTGGTGCCGTTGCGGTTGCCGTAATAGCTGTAAACCACATCATCCAGCGACAGGCCGACTTTGCCGTCGGCCATGCCGTGCGTCATCATGATC
>PHCD01000016.1 GCA_002842135.1 Betaproteobacteria bacterium HGW-Betaproteobacteria-8
ACAACTGCTACCGGATGACATCACACTGCCTTTACTCTGGCTCGGGCTGCTGTTCAACATCGGCGGCGGTTTCACCGACCTGCAATCGGCTGTCATCGGGGCCATGGCGGGTTATCTGGTGCTTTGGAGCATCTACTGGCTGTTCAAGCTCATCACCGGCAAGGAAGGCATGGGTTATGGCGACTTCAAGTTGCTGGCGGCCATCGGTGCCTGGTTCGGCTGGCAGCTATTACCCGCCGTCATCCTGCTTTCGTCAGTCGCCGGCTCCGTCATCGGCATCGGTTTGATGATTCTTGCCAAGCGCGGACGTGAAGTGCCGATACCCTTCGGCCCCTATCTGGCACTAGGCGGTATTGCCGCCCTGTTCTGGGGTCCACAGCTCGCGCGCCTGTATCTGGCGGGTTAAAACATCCCATGTTTCTGGTTGGACTGACAGGCGGTATCGGTAGTGGCAAAAGCGAAGCCGCGCGCATCTTCAGGGAACTAGGGGTGCCGGTGATCGATACCGACGCGATTGCGCATGAACTGACGGCAAGCGGCCACCCCATCCTGAAAAGAATCATCGCGCAATTTGGCGATGCCTATCTGCTCGCGGACCAGACCCTGGACCGCGCAGCATTGAGAAAAAAAGTGTTTGCCGACAAGGAAGCGCGCCTGCAACTTGAGTCGATCCTGCATCCGGCGATTTACGACGCCGTGCTTCAGGCAGTCCAGCAGCATTCCAACGCACCCTATCAGGTGATTGCCGTGCCTCTGCTGTTTGAGAGCGAGCGTTACCGGAAACTGGTGAACCGCACGCTATTGATCGATTGCGATGAAACCCTGCAAATCAGTCGCACCACTGCGCGCAGCGGATTAAGTCCGGTCGAGGTCGAGGCCATCATGCGTGCGCAAATGCCGAGGGTTGAACGTCTGCGCAAAGCCGATGACATCATCAGCAACAACGGGAACCTGACAAATTTGCGCCAGAAAATCGAGGGTATCCACAAAAATTATATGCAAGCTTGCATAGTTAGTGAATAAATCCCATAATCGGCTTCAATATTTTTCAAGTGCTTGCGCCGCTGCATAAAGTCCGTGTCCAGTTACGATTATCCTTTTAATGAACGTATTCGGACGCTGTTGCGTATTGAGGATTTATTCCTCAAAGCCCTGCACTACATCGATGGCGACAATGAATTCAGTCACCACTGCGCACTCATCTCCCTCTTCCAGATTCTTGATGTCATTGACCGGGCAGAACTGAAGACCGATCTTTTGCAGGAACTCGACCGGCAGAAGGCAGTAATGAGAAGCCTGCGCGGCCACCCGACCATTTCCGAATCGCTGCTGAATGAGGTGATCGAGGAAATCGAAACAACGGCGCTAGCCCTGCGCTCCAACGTTTCAAAGCTTGGCCAGAGCCTGCGCGACAACGAGTGGCTGATGAGCATCAAGCAGCGTGCAAGCATCCCTGGCGGCGTTTGTGAGTTTGATCTACCTTCCTACCATTTCTGGCTGGGCCTCGAAATGGAACGACGCAGCATCGACTTGAACAACTGGCTACAGCCCTTAAGGCCCGTCAATTCAGCTGTGCGCATCATCCTGCACATACTGCGAGGGAGCGGCGCCAAAACCTCTCTCATTGCCAGCGGCGGTATTTTCCAGCAAATGCTTGGTGGGGCCAAACCTGCGCAGATGGTGCGCATCGAAGTGGCGGACGACCTTAATTGCTTCCCGGAAGTAAGCGCCAACAAATATGCCATCAATATTCGCTTCAACAACCTGGAAACCTGCCAGCGCCCTCGTGCATGCGATTTCGATGTACCGTTTGCGCTGACCTTATGCAATTTGTAGACAACTGCAATTTATAGGTAGTTAAGCATGGCAACAGATAAAAAACGTTTGGTCGCTTGTCCACAATGCAAAGCTTTATCGGAATACAGCACGGCCAACAAGTACCGCCCATTCTGTTCAGAACGTTGCAAACTCATGGATCTTGGACAATGGGCGAGCGAGAACTATCGAATACCCGAACAGGCAAAACCGGAGGACTTGGACAGTGAATATTCTGACAATTAGAAACCTGCAGTTACCCACCATGATGATGCTTAGATCCATCTGTTTCACCCTTTTTCTCACTCTCGCAGCCTGCGCAGAAGCAGACAGTGACATCACTATCAGCAATGCCTGGGCACGGTCAACAGCACCGGGGCAGAAAGTGGCCGCAGCCTATATGGATTTGCTCAGCAAAGAAGGCGCAACCCTGGTCAAGGCTGAATGCAATCTTGCAGGCAGTGTTGAGATCCATAGCATGACCATGGAAAACGATGTCATGAAAATGCGCATGCTTGAAGAGCTGGGCATGCCAGCTGGCAAAACCGTCAGCCTGGAACCGGGCGGCTACCATCTGATGCTGTTCAACCTGAAGCAGCCGCTGGAAGCTGGCAAAGAGGCGAAATTCACGCTGCATTTCAAAACCATGTCAGGTGAAGCCAAGAGCATGGCACTCACCCTGCCGATCAAAACCAGCGCGCATTAACCCGTATAAAAAGCGACCAGATAAGTTCTGCTGCCGAACCTGGTCTTGGCTTCCACCTGCATGATCCAATCCGCCCTTCCACGCACACACAAGGGCAGCGTGACTTCGGCCTGCCACAGGTTTTCGGACTTCTGGATCAGCCGGTAACGGTTCAAGCCCATCTCCATGCCTTCCATGGCGAAGCTTGCATAAACCTCGCTTATTCCGGCAGCCTCTCCCTGCGCCCATTGAACGGCTAATTCGAATGGCTTGAGTACCTGTGGCGACTGGCCGGTGCGTACTGTCAATCCATCGATTGCACAGCCTGCGCTGATGTCAGGACAAACAACCGGCACCTGCGATTTTTCTGCACATGCCGCCATCAGCAGTGTAGTGATGAGCACGAAGCTGGCGATTGTCAGTTTTCTGGACTTCATAATGACCAAATCCCACGCTGCATGGCAATGCCATGCGCACCATGCTGCCATGCCAACGACAGGTCACTGCGCTGCATACCCCCCATGGCAAACACTGGCAGCGCGTAATCCCGGATTGTGTTCTCAAACTGCGACCAACCCAGAACCTTGGCCCCCGGGTGGCTACGCGTAGGCAACACTGGCGACAATGTGACAAAGTCCAAGCCCAACGCTGCCGCTTTTTCCAGTTCGACACGATTGTGGCAGGAAGCGCCTACCCATATATTTTCTGGCCGCTGCTCTGCCTGCATGAGTTGCGCTGAAGTCAGGTGCACACCAGCAGCACCCATAGCTGCCGCCAGTTCAGCATAGCTGTTGAGCAGGACCTTGGCGCCATAAGGGCGGCTTTTCTCAATGACACGTTGCGCAAAAGACTGCAGTTCATCCATGGCAAGATGTTTTTCCCGCACTTGTATCAGGCGCAAACCGGCATCGAGTGCGCGTTGCAACTGCTTGAAAAAAACTGCTTCGGAAGTTTCTGCAAGATTGGTAATGGCATAGCTCGTTGGCAACGTCAGCGCCTTGAGTATAGGCGCATTGGCTGGAAGCAAGGGTTCGACTGTCAGTCGAACCGGGTTTTGCCAGAGCAGCTTTTGCCCTTCCTTGCCGTGAGGTTCGGCTGACCAGCTGCGCACCATGAAAAAATGCAGCTTCACGGTTTTTTCCGGATAGGCAAAACTGCGTGTCAGCCACGGGCTGGCATCAATGGCCTCCGTGCCGAGCTCTTCATGCAGCTCGCGCTGCAAACCCTGCAAAGGGGTCTCTCCCTGCTCAATCTTGCCGCCTGGAAATTCCCACCAGCCAGCCCAAGGCTTGCCTTCCGGGCGCTGACCCAGCAAAACCTGACCATCAGGTTGCTGCAGTACTGCAACTGCAGCGTTAATAACAGCGGAATGCGTCATCCTTTACTTTTCTTCACCACTGACAAGGCCAGCTTGCCGGCATAATCACGCGCAAACTGATAGGCGACCCGGCCGCTTCTGGCCCCGCGTGCCAGAGAGAACTGCAACGCAGCACGTCGCGTACCGTCATCCCACTGTGCAACACCGTAATCCGCCAGCCAGGACTGCGCAATCTTCAGATACTGTTCCTGATCGAAGGCATAGAAAGACAGCCACAGTCCGAAACGCTCGGAAAGCGAGATTTTCTCCTCCGTACTATCACCCGGACGAATTTCCTCACCCAGATGCCGGGTTTCCAGATTCTCGCTCATATACTCCGGCAATAAATGACGCCGATTGGAAGTGGCATACACCAGCACGTTATCCGAAGTCGCTGCGAGCGTGCCATCCAGCACGACTTTCAGGGCCTTATAACCAGGCTCGCCGGCTTCGAATGACAGGTCATCGCAAAAGACGATAAAGCGCTCCGACCGGTTTCTGATGAGGTCAACGATCTCCGGTAATGCATGGAGATCCTGTTTCTCCACCTCTACCAAGCGCAGCCCCTGTTCGGCAAATTCAGTCAGCAGCGCCTTGACCAGCGAAGATTTACCAGTGCCGCGCGCACCGGTAAGCAACACATTGTTAGCGGGCAGGCCGAGAACAAACTGCTCGGTGTTCCTGACGATTTCATCCTTCTGGTCATCCAGATGGTGCAGGTCTTTCAATCTGATCTGATGCGGATGCAGAACAGCCTGCAGGTAGCCGCGGCCATTCTGGTGCTGCCAGCGCCAGGCGATCGCAGACCAATCAGGTTCGGCAGGAAGCGCAGGCAATATCGCCTCCAGCTTCTGCAGCACGATCTCTGCCTTTTCCAGCAAGCTTTCCAGGTCAGCCATGCCTACGACCTGTAATCTGCATTGATCTTGACGTAGTCATAGGAGAAATCGCAGGTCCAGATCGTGACTTCCGCCAACCCGCGGCCCAATTCGACGTGCACAGTGATTTCAGGTTCTTTCATGACGGCGGCGCCTTGCGCTTCTTCATAGCTTGCAGCCCTGCCGCCATGTTCCGCCACCAGGAAATCGCCGAGATAGAGTTGCAGGGCATTGACGTCCAGGTCGTCCACACCGGCATAGCCAATGGCAGCCAGGATACGTCCAAGGTTCGGATCCGAGGCAAAGAAGGCGGTTTTAATCAATGGCGAATGGGCAATGGCATAGGCAATCTTGCGGCACTCTGTTTCGTCGCGCCCACCCCTCACCTTGACCGTCATGAACTTGGTGGCCCCCTCGCCATCGCGCACGATAGCCTGTGCCAACTCAATCGCAACTTCGGTAATCGCCGCGCGAAGCACCTCGTAGCCAGCGCTATCTTCAGTAATTTGCGGCAATTCTGCCTGTCCAGTGGCAATCAGTATCAACGCATCATTGGTCGAGGTATCACCATCCACCGTAATGCAATTGAACGAACGATTCACGGCATACTGAATGATGCTGTTCAGTGCCGGCTGACTGATAGCGGCATCCGTCGCAATGTAGCCGAGCATGGTCGCCATATTGGGATGTATCATGCCGGAACCTTTGGAAATGCCGGTGATAGTCAGCGTCTTGCCATCCACTGTGATCCGGCGCGACGCACCCTTGGCCACGATATCCGTAGTCATGATGGTTTCCGCAGCACGCAGCCAGTGGCTTTCCTGCAAGTCATTGAGGCAGCCAGGCAAACCTGCAATGATGCGGTCGACCGGCAGCGATTCCATGATGACGCCGGTAGAGAACGGCAGAATCTGTTCCGGTTTACAACCCATCAATTCGGCCAATGCGGCACAGCTCTGCTTCGCATGTTGCAAACCTTCTTCACCGGTACCGGCATTGGCATTACCGGTGTTCACCAGCAGCGCACGAATCTCGCCGCCCTGTGCCAGATGCTCCTTGCACAGTGTCACAGGCGCGGCACAGAAACGATTCTGCGTAAAAACACCTGCCACTTTGGTACCCGGCGCCAATTCCACGACCAGCACATCCTTGCGGTCTGGTTTGCGCACTTGCGCCTCAGTGGCACCAAGTTTGATACCTTTTACGGGAAGCAGGGCTTGCGCCTCAGGCGCACTAAGATTGACCGGCATAATCACTTTCAGAAGAATCAGATGGCTGATTTTACCGCATTCATCATAATGGGTAGACACTCTCGCGACGAATTGACATTAGCCCCTCCTGTGATAGTCTTAAGCTATTGGAAAATCACAATAAAAACATCAGCCGCAAAAGGCATAACCGCAATGAACAATCCAGCAACAGTCGCAAATAAGGAAGCTGCCAGCCTCACCGAAATGGGCAACAAGCTTGCCTTCACCAAGAAACTGCAGGCGGTTACCAACAAGATTCATGCGACGCGCAACATCGACGAAATAATCCTTGAAGTCAGCCAGGATATTCGCGCACTGTTCGAAGCTGAACGCATCACGCTTTACATCACCAGTGAAGACAACAAATCCATTGTCTCCAAAGTAAAAACCGGTCTCAAGGAATTCAAGGAGCTCAAACTTGCCATCAACCCGCAGAGCATCGCCGGCTATGTAGCCTTTCACAAGGTGATGCTCAATATCGCCGATGTTTATGACGATGAAGAACTGGCCAGGATCAGCCCGGAAATTCGCTTCCTCAAGGAAGTGGACAAGAAAACCGGTTTCCGCACCAGACAGATGCTGGTCTTCCCCATCACCAACGCAGATGACGGCAGCCTGATGGGCGTAGTACAAGTCATCAACAGCATGTCCGGCCTGGCCTTTTCATCCATGTTCGAAGAAGGCGCTCCGGAACTCGCCAACACCCTGGCCATTGCCCTCAGCCAGCGTCAGATACCGATAGGGGCCATCAGGAGCAAATATGACCTGCTGGTAAGTGAAGGCGTTATCGCCGGCACTGAACTGGAGTTGGCCCAACGCTCGGCACGCAAGCAATCCAAAGACCTGGAAGAGGTCCTGATTGAGGAATTTCAGGTCAAACCGGCGGACATCGGCAAATCATTATCTGCCTATTTCGGCGTACCCCTGGAAAGTTTCAAAGCAGATCGCATCAAGCCGATGGATCTGCTCAAGAATCTCAAACCTGATTATGTGCTCTCCAATGGCTGGATACCGATCGATGAAACCAAAGAGGATGGGCTGATTATCATCACCCCTGATCCGGAAAAGGTAAAAAACTCGCGCATCGTCAGCAATATCTTCCCGCGTCACAGCAAGATCAGCTACCGCGTATGCCTGAGCCGGGATTTCTCCAACACCGTCAGCCAGTTCTACGGTGCCAGCGCCATGTCCGGCGACATCGATGACATCCTGTCGACCATGGGCGATGACGATGAGGAATATGGACAAACGACTGAAGATGTATCTGCCGCCAGCGATAACGAGCTGGTGAAACTGGTCAACAAAATCATCATTGACGCCTACAACCAAGGTGCATCCGACATCCACATTGAGCCGTATCCGGAAAAGGGCAAAACAGAAGTCCGTTTCCGCAAGGACGGCACACTGGTCAATTACATAGAAATTCCGCCCAGCTATCGCAACTCACTGATCGCCCGCATCAAGATCATGTGCGACCTGGACATCTCGGAACGTCGCAGGCCGCAAGATGGCAAGATCAAGTTCAAGAAATTCGGTCCGCTGGATATCGAATTGCGTGTCGCAACCATCCCTACGGCGGGCGGTATGGAAGATGTCGTCATGCGGATTCTAGCGGCTGGTAAACCTATTCCACTCGACAAACTGGGATTGTCAGAACACAACAACCGCAAAATCAAGGAACTGATCGCCAAACCCTACGGCCTGTTCTTCGTCTGCGGCCCGACCGGCTCAGGCAAAACAACTACGCTGCACTCTGCGCTGGGTTATATCAATACACCGGAAACCAAAATCTGGACGGCAGAGGACCCGGTTGAAATTACACAAAAGGGTCTGCGTCAGGTACAGGTCAATAAAAAGGCCGGCCTCGATTTCGCCATGGTCATGAAAGCTTTTCTGCGTGCCGACCCCGATGTCATCATGGTCGGTGAAATGCGTGACAAGGAAACCGTCTCTACTGGCATTGAAGCCTCGCTGACTGGTCATCTTGTGTTCGCAACATTGCATACCAACAGCGCCCCGGAATCCATCATCCGCCTGCTCGATATGGGCATGGATCCTTTCAATTTCGCCGATGCACTGATCGGCATCCTGGCCCAGCGCCTGGCCAAACGCCTGTGCGACTGCAAAAAACCCTACACGCCGGATGCCAACGAAATCAAGAGCATACTCAATGAATATTGCGAAGAGCTGAAGAGCACCAGTAACTGGAAAAAGGACCCGGAAGGCGCCTACAAGGCCATCTACCAGGACTGGGTGAAGCGCTTCGGCAATGAGAAAGGGCAACTGACCTTATACAAGGCGACGGGCTGCGAAAAATGCAATGACTCAGGATACAAGGGCCGCGTCGGCCTGCACGAACTGCTGGAAGGCACTGACGCCATCAAAAAGAATATTCAGGAACATGCCCGCGTCGCCGAGATGTTTGCCACCGCACTGGAAGAAGGGATGCGCACTCTGAGACAGGATGGTATAGAGAAGGTCTTGCAAGGTGTCACCGATATGAAACAGGTACGGGCAGTCTGTATCAAATAGTCGCGTCATGACTCTGGTCAAGTCCTGAATCCTGCACAAGACCATAAAAACAAAAAGCCGGGAATCCCGGCTTTTTGTTTTCCATACTTCTAGTCAAAATCAAGGACTGTGCTCTGTCTCTGCTCTAGCTGGTCCATGACTCGCTTGCGTTCATCATCCATCATGTCCCACCAGCCGCGAATTTCTTCCAGGCTGCGGCAACACCCTTCGCATTGGCCAGTGCTTGCATTCATGGCACAAATGCCAATACACGGCGAAACCATGGTTTGAGCTGAATCTGCCATACCTTAGCTCAACTTGCCGTGGCATTGCTTGTATTTTTTACCGGAACCACAAGGGCAAGGATCATTGCGTCCTACCTTGATACCCTGACGCTCAAATGGCTGAACCGGCGTGTCTGCATTCGCTTCGCCTGATTCTGCAGCGCCCAGCGCCTCATCGTAGCTGGCATGCTGGTACTGTACATTCTCAAGGTCGGCCGGCTTCTCAACGGCCTCAACATCGGCTTCGGTTTTCACCTTGACCAGCATGGTCACCTGCGTGACCTCGCGTTTCACTGTATCCAGCAAGGCGCTAAACAGGTTGAACGCCTCGCGCTTGTATTCCTGCTTGGGATTCTTCTGTGCATATGAGCGCAAATGAATACCCTGGCGCAGGTGGTCAAGCGCCGCAAGATGCTCGCGCCAGTGGTTATCAATGCTTTGCAGCATCACGGCACGCTCGAACTGGCGCATGACGTCCTCACTAGCCATTTGTTCCTTGGCAGCATAGACCTGGGACGCGGCCTCGAACACACGTTCGCGCAGGGTCTCTTCGTGCAGGTCTGGGTTCTCCTCCAGCATCTTCTGCAACGGCAATTCCAGGCCAACGTCGTTGATCAATGCCTTTTCCAGGCCGGGCACATCCCACTGCTCTTCCACGCTATCGGGCGGAATATAAGTAGCGATAATTTCCGTCAGCACGTCGGCGCGCATGGCTTCAATCGTGTCCTTAACATCGACGGCCTCCAGCAGTTCGTTGCGCTGCTGATAGATCACACGGCGCTGGTCATTGGCAACGTCGTCATATTCCAGCAATTGTTTACGAATATCGAAGTTGCGGCCTTCCACCTTGCGCTGCGCATTCTCGATCGCACGCGTCACCCATGGATGCTCGATGGCTTCGCCTTCCGGCATCTTCAGGCGCTCCATGATTGCAGAGACTCGATCTGACGCAAAAATACGCAACAGCTGGTCTTCCAACGACAGGTAGAAACGACTTGAGCCCGGATCACCCTGACGACCGGAACGGCCACGCAACTGGTTGTCGACGCGGCGAGACTCATGACGTTCGGTGCCGACAATATGCAAACCGCCAGCTGCAATCACGGCATCATGCTGCTTCTGCCATTCCGCTTTGACTGCAGCGATCTGACTTTCCTTTTCGGCGTCGGATAATTTCTCCTCCTGGCGGATCCTGACAACATCCGGCTCCGGGTTACCGCCCAGCACAATATCGGTACCACGACCGGCCATATTGGTCGCAATGGTAATCATGCCAGGACGACCCGCCTGCGCAATGATGTGCGCCTCACGTTCGTGCTGCTTGGCATTCAGGACCTGATGTTCGAGCTTGGCCTTGGTCAGCACATTGGCGATCAATTCGGAATTTTCGATTGAAGTCGTGCCAACCAGCACTGGCTGACCGCGCTTCTGGCATTCCTGGATATCTTCGATCACGGCCTGGTATTTTTCGGCGGCGGTGCGGTAGACCTTGTCCATCTGGTCGATACGCTGCATCGGCCTGTGCGTCGGGATGACGATGGTTTCCAAACCGTAAATCTGGTTGAATTCGTAGGCCTCAGTATCCGCCGTACCGGTCATGCCGGACAACTTGTCGTACATACGGAAGTAATTCTGGAAAGTGATAGAAGCCAGCGTCTGGTTCTCTTTCTGGATAGCGACGCCCTCTTTTGCTTCAACCGCCTGATGCAAACCGTCGGACCAGCGACGACCGGCCATCATACGGCCAGTGAATTCATCGACAATAATGACCTCGCCATCACGCACCACATAGTGCTGATCACGATGATAGAGCGTTTGCGCACGCAATGCGGCATAGAGGTGATGCACCAGGCTGATATTGCCGGCATCGTAGAGACTGGTGCCTTCAGTTAGTAGCCCCGCTTCTGCCAGCACGGCTTCTGCATGCTCATGCCCCTGTTCAGACATGATGACCTGGTGCGATTTCTCGTCAACCCAGTAATCGCCCTCGCCCTCTTCTTCGGTCTGGCGAATCAACTTGGCAGCAAGGCTGTTGATCTGCGTATACAGATCGATACTTTCATCCGCCTGGCCGGAAATAATCAACGGTGTGCGTGCCTCATCGATCAGGATCGAGTCCACTTCATCGATCAGTGCATAACTGAGGGAACGCTGCACGCGCTCCTCAGCGGTATGTACCATGTTGTCGCGCAGATAATCAAAACCGAATTCGTTGTTGGTGCCGTAGGTAATATCCGCGGCATAGGCCTTCTGTTTTTCATCATGCGGCATCTGCGACAGGTTGATGCCGACTGTCAAACCAAGGAAGTTGTATAAACGCGACATCCATTCCGCATCGCGTTTGGCCAGATAATCATTGACCGTCACGACATGGACACCCTTGCCGGTCAATGCATTGAGGTAGGCCGGCAGCGTCGCCACCAGGGTCTTACCTTCGCCGGTACGCATTTCCGCAATCTTGCCAGAATGCAGGACCATGCCACCTATCAGTTGCACATCAAAATGGCGCATCTCAAGCACGCGGCGGCTGCCTTCACGTACCACAGCAAAAGCTTCCGGCAGCAATTTATCGAGACTCTCGCCATTCTGATATCGCTGCTTGAACTCTTCAGTCTTGGCTTTCAGGGCTTCATCACTCAGCGCCTGCAGCGCAGGCTCCATCGCATTAATTGCTTCGACTTTTTGTGAGAGCTGCTTGATCAACCGCTCGTTGCGACTACCAAAAACTTTTTTGAACAACTTGGATAACATGAAATGACACCGACTTCCCGCGTTGGCGGAAACCCCTTAGGTTGACTTGGCTGGTTTGTTATAACGCGCCGTTAGATATAAAAATGAATCAGTTTCAAAATACAAATTTCAGTTCTGCAACTCAGCGACCTTTGCAGCAGAGCGCTGCAAAAACTTGCGTGGATCCAGCGGTGCGCCGTCACGTCGAACCTCGAAATGCAGGTGAGGCCCAGTGGAACGGCCAGTGCTGCCGACCCGTGCGATTATTTGCCCCTTCTTCACCACTTGACCGACATTAACCAGCAGCTCAGAAGCATGAGCGTACCGCGTTTCCATGCCGGAACCGTGGCTGATCTTGACGATTTTACCATAGTCAGGCATCTGCTCAGAGACCGTCACGACACCGCCTGCAGCCGCATAGATAGGTGTCCCGACTGCTGCTGTGAAATCCAGCCCTTCATGAAATGCAGCGCGACCTGTGAACGGGTCAACTCTTCGGCCAAAGCTGGAAGAGTTATAGCCAGCGTTAATTGGGCTCGCATTGGGCAGCATGCTTTGCTGCATAGTCTGCTGCAGTAACATCACCTCCAGCATATTGAGACGATCGCTTTTAATTTCAATCAGCCTGGAAAGCTCAGCGATGTCGCCCTGCAGTTGCGCTGCAGTCACATCTTCCGGATCGACTTGCGGACCGCCAGCTGCGGGAGGTGGAACCACTTCCAGCTCCCGCTCCGGCTCCTTGATCCCGGCCATCTTGGCCAGCCTGGCACTTAGCGCATCCAGCCGCATGACGCGTGCGCGCATTTCACCAAGCTGAAGTGCAAGTGCATCAAGATGTTTCTGCGGGTGATGCAATGTGAACTGAAGCTGCGACGGCAGCAAAGATTTAACCGGATTGTTGCGGCCATCCGCCTGCGGCACGATAATAACCAAGGTCAGAGCAACGGATACAGCCGCCACAGTCAGCAAAATTAGTACTATCTGCAACATGGTCAGCGTTTTCGCTTTTGCCATGTTGTTGGTCATAAAAATAATATTCAATCAATTCCCCTTTTGGGAGGGTTTTCGGCATGCAGCGCATCAATTCTTTTCTCAGGAACAACGCCGAACTGGCGCTGATTTCCAGCAAAGCACAGAATTTGACCGCATGCCAGAAAATATGGGATGCGGTCGCGCCCGAAACACTCAAACCTTTCACTCAAGCCGGCGACATCAATCACAAGCGACTGACGGTTTATGCCAACAATGGTGCGGTAGCTGCAAAAGTTAAGCTTTTGTTACCTAGTCTATTGACTAACTTACAAAAGCACGGCCTAGAAGTTACTTCAATTCGGGTTCTAGTGCAAGTCCAATCTAGCCCAAGCAAGCCACCAAAACCTGTGCGCAAACTCAGTGCTTTTGCCGCCACCGAACTCGAGAAACTGGCGGGTCAGCTTGAGGATGATTCACCGCTGGCCGCCTCGTTAAAAAGGCTTTCAGCCCACTCATCCGAAAAATAGCCAGTCCAGCCTCACCCACATCACATCCGCTGCTGAACACATGGATATTTTCATCTACCTTTTTGCCGGCGCCATAGCCGGCATCCTCTCCGGCCTGTTCGGTGTCGGCGGCGGGCTCATCATCGTCCCCATACTCAGCCTGGTATTTACCGGCCTGGCGTTTCCACAGGAACATATCATGCATATGGCCCTGGGAACGTCGCTCGCAACAATCATAGTCACCGCAATCTCTTCGGCGCGTGCACATCACCATAACGCAAATGTCGACTGGTCCGTGGTGGGCCGCATTGCGGCCGGCATAGTATGCGGCACATTGCTGGGCTCGATATTGGCAGCAAACCTTCAGACCGCCTGGCTCAAGGCTATTTTTGCAGTCTTCGTCTTTGTTGTAGCCACGCAACTGATCCTGAACATCAGCCCGAATCCCAAGCGAGGATTGCCCGGACTTTTAGGCATGGGCCTGGCCGGCACAATCATCGGCACAATTTCGAGCCTGGTTGGCATTGGGGGAGGCTCTTTGTCCGTACCTTTCCTGATCTACTGCAACATTCCCGTCAAAAAAGCCATAGGCACATCTGCTGCCACAGGTCTGCCGATAGCCCTGTCGGGCACGCTGGGCTTTGTGCTCATCGGTTGGAACACGCCGCAGCTTCCTGCATACAGCCTGGGTTATGTTTTTCTTCCAGCGATGATGGGCATCGCCCTGGCGAGCGCATTGACTGCACAGCTGGGAGCCAAACTAGCCCAGCGACTGCCTGCCATAACACTCAAGCGGGCATTTGCCATTCTTCTTTATCTGGTTGGATTCAAGATGCTTTGGGACATGCTCTAACTTGCAGGCTTCATGCTCGCGCGCATCCGGAAAGGTTTAGTCATTGTGAGCACCAGATAAAAATGAAATAATGGCCTCGCAGCAATATTCGTTCGTTAGTCTTTAGGAGAATTACTCGGCGCAATCGGCATACCACCGCCACCGCAATCGTCATTTGAAATATCGTCACATATAACAAGAAGCAACGCCCGAGGTTCTCAATTCACTTAAAAAGAAGAGGGAGAAGTCGATGTCTGCTGGACTGATATTAGCAATTGCAAGTGCCTTACTCGCCGTAATCTACGGCGCAGTCATGAGTAAATGGATCTTTTCGCTGCCTGCCGGCAACGCACGCATGCAAGAAATTGCAGGTGCAATTCAACAAGGCGCCGCTGCCTACCTGGCGCGCCAATATAAAACCATCGCAATCGTCGGAGTGGTGCTCACCATCCTCATCGGCATCTTCCTTGGCCTCAACACTGCACTCGGCTTTGTCGTTGGTGCGGTATTGTCCGGCGCTTGTGGCTTTATCGGCATGAATGTCTCCGTCAAAGCCAATGTGCGTACAGCACAAGCAGCGACCAATGGCATCGTCCCGGCGCTGGATGTCGCTTTCAAGGGTGGTGCCATTACCGGCATGCTGGTCGTCGGCCTTGGGCTCTTGGGCGTGACCGGTTTCTATGTTTTCCTCGGCGCCGAAGCTGCAGAAGACCTGAATCCACTGATCGGCCTGGCCTTCGGCTCATCCCTGATCTCCATCTTTGCCCGTCTGGGTGGCGGTATTTTCACCAAAGGTGCCGACGTGGGTGCCGACCTGGTTGGCAAGGTGGAAGCCGGCATCCCTGAAGATGACCCACGCAACCCGGCTGTGATTGCCGATAACGTCGGCGACAATGTCGGCGATTGCGCAGGCATGGCCGCCGACCTGTTCGAGACCTATGCTGTCACCATCATCGCCACCATGGTATTGGGTAGCCTGATGATTACCGGTGCCGGTGCCAACGGCATCGTTTACCCATTGCTGCTAGGCGCTGTCTCGATTGTGGCATCGATCATCGGCTGTTTTTTCGTCAAGGCCAAACCGACCATGAAGAATGTCATGCCAGCGCTTTACAGAGGTCTGGCAGTCGCTGGCGTGCTATCCCTGATCGCTTTCTATTTCGTTACCCGCTATGTCTTTCCTGAGGGCGTCACCACTGGCGGCGACCTGGTCAGCGCAAATGCCTTGTTCGGTGCCAGTGCCGTCGGCCTGATCCTGACAGCAGCGCTGGTCTGGATCACCGAGTATTACACCGGCACCGATTACAAGCCCGTGCAACACATCGCACAGGCTTCCACCACCGGCCACGCCACCAACATCATCGCCGGTATCGGCATCTCGATGAAATCAACTGCATGGCCGGTGCTTTCTGTCTGTGTCGCCATTTTTGCTTCCTACGAACTGGCCGGGCTTTATGGCGTAGCCGTTGCTGCGACAGCGATGCTGAGCATGGCAGGTATCGTCGTGGCACTTGACGCCTATGGCCCGATCACCGATAACGCCGGCGGTATCGCCGAAATGGCAGAATTACCCAGCAGTGTTCGTGATGTGACTGACCCTCTGGATGCTGTCGGCAACACCACGAAGGCCGTAACCAAGGGCTATGCCATCGGTTCTGCCGGCTTGGCCGCGCTGGTACTTTTTGCAGATTACACGCACAAGCTGGAAAGTGTCGGCCTGGCATCCAGTTTTGACTTGAGCGACCCGATGGTGATCATCGGCCTGTTCATCGGCGGCCTCATCCCATTCCTGTTCGGCGCCATGGCGATGGAAGCAGTCGGCCGTGCCGCTGGCGCCGTGGTGGAAGAAGTGCGGCGCCAGTTCCGCGAGATCCCCGGCATCATGGAGGGCACTGGCAAGCCTGAGTACGGCAAGGCCGTCGACATGCTGACCACGGCTGCCATCAAGGAAATGATGATTCCGTCGCTATTGCCGGTTGCCGCACCGATCGTCGTTGGCCTGCTGCTGGGCCCGGTTGCACTTGGCGGCTTGCTGATGGGCACCATCGTCACCGGTTTGTTTGTAGCCATCTCCATGTGCACCGGCGGTGGGGCCTGGGATAATGCCAAGAAATACATCGAGGACGGCCATCATGGCGGCAAAGGCTCCGAGGCCCACAAGGCGGCCGTCACCGGTGACACAGTTGGTGACCCTTACAAGGATACGGCCGGTCCTGCGGTCAATCCACTGATCAAGATCATCAACATCGTGGCTCTGCTGATCGTGCCACTGTTGTAACAGTCCTGGAAATTAAAAAGGGCGGCCAAGGCCGCCCTTTTCATTTACCAGTTGCAAGCAATCAGAATGCAGGCTTGACCTTGGCCTTGTTGAATCTTTCCACGCCAGAGAGGATTTCCTTGCGGGCTTCATCGATACCTTCCCAGCCATCGATCTTGACCCATTTGCCCTTATCCAGATCCTTGTAGTGCTCAAAGAAGTGGGCAATGATGTTGAGGCGCCATTCCGAGACGTCCTTATAGGTCTTGAGGTGGTTATACAGTCCGCAAACCTTCTCAACCGGCACAGCAAACACCTTGGCATCAGGGCCAGCCTCGTCCGTCATCTTCAACACGCCCAGCGGACGGCAGCGGACAACGACACCCGGCAGCAATGGCACCGGGGTCAACACCAGCACATCGACCGGGTCACCATCTTCAGACAGGGTGTGCGGGATATAACCATAGTTGGTTGGGTACTGCATGGCAGTGCCCATGAAACGATCTACAAAAATAGCGCCGCTATCCTTGTCGACTTCGTATTTGACGGGATCGCCCTGCATGGGGATTTCGATGATGACATTAAAATCATCCGGCAGGGATTTGCCGGACGGCACCAGATTGAGTGACATATTGCTGTTTCCTGCGAAAAATGCGTGATTATACGCGAATCAGGCGCGCAAAATCAGGCTATTAGCGGCTCAAACTTGAGATTGTCCTCGTTATAGGCGTGCATCTCGCCACTGACGATATCAAAATACCAGCCATGCAGCTTGAGCTGGCCCTCTTGCATACCCTTCTGGATAAAGGGGAATGTCCGCAGGTTTTCCAGCGAAACCAGAATGCCGGCCATCTCGCAATTGCACAGCTTCTGCTCATCACTTACCTGCGGGTACTCTTCACGCACACGTTCAGCCGCGCGTTTTGCCATATTGACCCAGGGTTTGATGAACTCGCCATCCATCCCTTCAGGAATGCCTTCAAACAGCGCCTTGATACCGCCACACTGGCGATGTCCCTGCACAATGATGTTTTGTACACGCAGGGAGCATACGGCAAACTCCAATGCCGCACTGACGCCGTGGTAACCGCCACCTTTTTCATAAGGCGGCACCAGATTCGCCACATTCCGCACGACGAACAGGTCGCCCGGCTTGCAATCCATGACAATTGCCGGATCCACGCGAGAATCGGAACAGGCGATCACCAGAGTGCTGGGGCTTTGGCCCAAAGCCAGCTCGGCAAAAAGCTGCTGGCCCTCTGCAGCAAAATAGTGATCATGAAAACGCTTATATCCCTCTACTAATTTCTCTATATCACTCATACCACACTACTTTCTTCTAATTGCGCCCTGCATTCATGAACCAGTTCCGCAGGGATGATTTTCAGGGCCAAATATACCAGACCGGGCACGATGACCAAGTCATCCAGCTGACCGATCACCGGTATAAAATCCGGGATCAGGTCGAATGGCAACAATATATAGCCCACCGCCAGCCAAAGCAGAACCTTGGCCATTCTTGGAGTTTGTGGATGCCGCATTATCAGCTGGTACAAAACCAGCTCCGTTTTCAGACGCCGGGCAATCTGCTTCAGCCGTGAACTGATTTTCAATCTGCAGAAAACGCGGATCCGGTGAGTTTCTGAAAAGCCTCGCGATATTTTTCGCTGGTTCTGGCTGCTACATCGGCAGGCAATTCAGGACCAGGCGGCGTCTTGTTCCAGCCCGAGGCCTCGAGCCAGTCACGCACATACTGCTTGTCGTAACTGGGTGGATTCTTCCCGACCACATACTGGTCTGCGGGCCAGAATCGCGATGAGTCAGGTGTCAGCACTTCATCAATCAGATAAAGCTGACCGGCATCATCCAGACCAAACTCAAACTTGGTGTCGGCAATGATAATGCCCTTGGTCAAGGCATACTGCGCTGCCTCCTTGTATAACCGGATACTGACATCCGCCACTTTCCTGGCCAGTTCCTCACCAAGCAGATTGGCTGCCTGCTGCTGCGTGATATTGATGTCATGGTCGCCCACTTCAGCCTTGCTCGATGGCGTAAATATCGGCTCCGGCAATTGTGCGGCCTCCTGCATGCCGGCTGGCAAGGGGATGCCGCAGACTGTGCCGCCAGCCTTGTATTCCTTCCAACCCGAACCGGCCAGATACCCGCGCACAATAGCTTCAATCGGCAAGGGCTTGAGCTTCTTCACGACAATCGCGCGTTTGCCCAACTGCGCCTTCTCAGCCGTATCCTGCACCAGGGATTGCGGGGCGATACCAGTCAGGTGGTTCGGCACGATGTGGCCGAGTTTCTCAAACCAGAAATTGGCAATCTGCGTCAGGATGGCACCCTTATCCTTAATCGGCGTCGGCAGCACCACATCGAACGCAGAAAGGCGGTCTGTTGCCACCAGTAACATGGTGTTCGCATCGACATCATAGATGTCGCGCACCTTGCCCTGATTGATAAGCTTAAGGCTGGGAATATGACTTTTGAGTAAAGGCTGCATGACTTGTTGGATTCACTAAAGGAGGCTTATTTTATTTCACAATCGCCGTCATCTCATACTTTTTTATCAGTATTTGCAATGATCGGCCCCTGGCCGACCTTGATGATACGCATGGTATTGGTATCTCCCGCCTCACCAATCGGCTCGCCAAAAGTCAGCAATACCAGGTCTCCCTGCTGGATGACAGCATGGCGCAGCAAGGTATTTTCCATCTCGCGCAATATCATGTCACGGCCCTTGTCGGACTGATCAATCGGAAAAGGATAAACACCCCGATACAGCGTCAGTTTGCGTCTGGCGGTTTTTTCCGGGGAAAGCGCATAAATCGGCACTTCTGCATCACCACGGGACAACCACTGCGCAGAGGCACCGGACTGGGTCAGTGCTGCAATCGCCTTGACCTTGAGATGTCTGGCAGTATAAATGGCGGCCATCGCGATAGCCTCATCCACGCGCTGGAAATCAGCATAGGTGCGTTGCACGTTATCCTGGGCGAGATACTCCCGTTCCGCCTCAAGGCAGACGCGATGCATGGCCGAGACCGCCTGCAGCGGATACTGCCCGATGGCACTTTCGGCCGACAGCATCACGGCATCGGTACCATCCAGCACGGCGTTGGCCACATCGGAAACCTCAGCCCGGGTCGGAATCGGGTTATTGATCATGGATTCCATCATCTGGGTCGCCGTAATCACCACCTTGTTCCGCGCCCGCGCCATGCGAATCATGCGCTTCTGCAATCCTGGCACAACAGCATCGCCGACTTCCACACCCAAATCCCCGCGTGCCACCATGATCACATCGGAGGCATCGATAATCTCTTCCAGCGCCTCGATCGCTTCCGCGCGCTCGATCTTGGCAACAATGCTGGCAGTGCCTCCAGCTTTTATTACCAGCTTTCTGGCGTCCAGCACGTCCTTGCCGCTGCGCGGAAAGGAAAGCGCGATGAAATCCGCCTCCAGTGCCACCGCAGTCTTGATATCCTGCTTGTCCTTGTCTGTCAGCGCTGCTGCCGAAAGTCCGCCGCCCTGCCGGTTGATGCCCTTGTTGTTGGACAGCACACCGCCGGTCATCACCGTACAGTAAACGCTAGACTTCTCCACCCTGTCCACCGACATGACCACACGCCCATCGTCCAGCAGCAGCACTGCCCCAGACTCAACCTCCTGCGGCAGGGTCTTGTAATCGAGACCGACCCGCTGCTGGTTACCCAGGGTACATTCGGCATCCAGTATGAATTTGTCGCCGGTCTGCAAACTGATACTACCCAGCTCAAATTTGCCAATGCGGATCTTGGGACCCTGCAGATCGCATAGCACACCAACCGGCCGGCCAAGCTTGATCGCAATCGATCGCACCAACGCCGCGCGCTGTATATGTTCTTCGGCACTGCCGTGCGAAAAGTTGAGCCGTACGACATCGACACCGGCAACGATTATGCGTGCGATGATTTCCTCGCTGCTGGAGGCCGGACCGAGTGTGGCAACAATTTTGGTTTTGCGTATGCTCAAGTGATTTCCTGACTGCCAGTAAATGCTTGATAAATAACTTGATCAAATAAAAAGGGGCTCAGACGAGCCCCTCCCTTATGCTGCCTGAAGAAACTCTAGCCTTTAGCACGCTGTTCCAGAATTTCAACGGCCGGCAATTTCTTGCCTTCCAGAAACTCGAGGAACGCGCCCCCTGCTGTAGAAATATAGGACACCTGGTCATAAATGTCATATTTCTGAATTGCAGCAATCGTGTCGCCGCCGCCTGCCAGCGTAAACGCACTGGTTTTGGCAATGGCTTCGGCAATCGTCTTGGTGCCGGCGCCAAACTGGTCGAATTCGAACACGCCGACCGGACCATTCCAGACCACTGTACCAGCTTGCATGATGATCTCCGCTAATTCTTTAGCAGATTTCGGACCAATATCAAAAATCATGTCGTCAGCAGCCACGTCAGCCGCGTCCTTCAGGACTGCCGGCTCATTCGGGTCGAACTGCTTGCCGCAGACCACATCGACCGCGATCGGCACCGCTGCGCCACGTTTGGACATTTTCTCCATCAACATCTTTGCTGTCGGCACCAGTTCGTCTTCGCACAGGGACTTGCCAATTTCATGGCCTGCCGCCTTGAGGAAGGTGTTGGCGATACCACCACCCACCACCATCTGGTCAACCTTCTCTGCCAGGCTTTCCAGCACGGTCAGCTTGGTCGAAACCTTGCTGCCGCCGACAATCGCTACCATGGGGCGAGCCGGATTGAGCAAGGCCTTGGTCAGCGCATCCAGCTCTTCCACCAGCAGCAAGCCTGCAGCCGCAACCGGCGCGTATCTGGCAATGCCGTGGGTCGAGGCTTCGGCACGATGAGCGGTGCCAAACGCGTCCATGACAAACACGTCACACAGTTTGGCATATTTCTGTGACGTTTCATCGAGGCTCTTCTTTTCGCCTTTATTGAACCGGCAGTTTTCCAGCAGCACCAGCTCACCTTCAGCCACCTCAAAACCACCATCCACCCAGTCCCTGACCAAGCGTACCGGCTTGCCCAATTTGACTGCCATCACATCGGCTACCGGCTGCAGCGAATTTTCCGCAGAAAACACGCCTTCCTCCGGACGCCCCAGATGGGATGTCACCATGACCCTTGCACCAGCTTTCAGTGCAAACTCGATCGTCGGCAGAGAAGCTATGATACGGGCATCGGAAGTCACCTTGCCATCCTTGACCGGGACGTTAAGGTCAGAACGGATAAACACGCGTTTACCTCGCAAATCAAGGTCGGTCATTTTGATTACGGACATCTCTACTCCCTAAATGAATTCATGTGCCAAGCTCGAGCTGAGTTGGCAAGCGAGCGGGATGAAGCGCTAAGCGCACAAAATGCGGCAGTACATTAGTACGGCAAGTTCTGGAGCATTAGCGCAACACCGCGATTCGCCCGCGCAGCTGCCAAATCAAGCGATGTACTCGACCAGACGCATCATATTGCAGGTATACCCATACTCGTTGTCGTACCAGGCAACGACTTTGACAAAAGTCGGGTCAAGCTGGATACCGGCGCCCGCATCAAAAATCGATGGGCAGGTATCGCCGCGAAAATCGGTGGAAACCACTTTCTCATCGGTAAAGCCGAGCACACCCTTCAATGGGCCGCTTTCCGAGGCCGCCTTCATCGCAGCAACGATCTGCTCATAGGTGGTTTCCTTTTCCAGCTCACAGGTCAGATCAACCACAGAAACATCCGAAACCGGAATGCGGAATGCCATGCCGGTCAGCTTCTTGTTCAGCGAAGGAATCACCTTGCCAACTGCCTTAGCAGCGCCAGTAGAAGAAGGAATGATATTTTCCAGGATGCCGCGACCACCGCGCCAATCCTTGTTGGATGGACCATCGACGGTTTTCTGGGTGGCAGTGGCAGCATGTACCGTCGTCATCAGGCCACGCTTGATGCCGAAGTTGTCATGCAGCACCTTGGCGACTGGCGCCAAGCCATTGGTAGTACAGGAGGCCGCAGAGACAATGGCCTCACC
Source organism: Betaproteobacteria bacterium HGW-Betaproteobacteria-8 (assembly GCA_002842135.1). The sequence goes on from PHCD01000016.1 coordinate 22,104, forward strand.
CTTGTAATCAGTATGATTCACGCCATAGACAAACATCGGCGTATCATCCTTGGATGGTGCGGACTGCACGACTTTCTTCGCGCCAGCCGCAATATGCTTCTGGCAGGTTTCTTCGGTCAGAAAAAATCCGGTACATTCAACGACAACATCCACACCGACTTCGTCCCATTTGAGATTGGCCGGGTCTTTCTCTGCCGTCAGGCGGATTTTCTTGCCATTAACCACCAGATGGTTGCCATCCACAGATACCTCGCCCTTGAAACGCCCGTGCACGGAATCATGCTTCAGCATGTAAGCCAGATAGTCCGGCTCCAGCAAGTCGTTAATAGCGACCACTTCAATATTCTTGAAATCCTTGACCGCTGCACGAAAAGCCATGCGGCCGATACGACCAAATCCATTGATTGCAACTCGAATAGCCATGTTAAATTTTCCCAGCCTGAACGTTTTCTGATGAGCACCCAAACCACAAAGCCGTTTGAGTTACTCCGGGTTTCTCTGAAATGTTGAATAAATTCAATATGCTTTACAGTCCTGATTTTACAGCATCACAGGGTGGGATGCTGCCATCGCTGGCTAAAAAATTCTTAACCTGTGGTTAAGCGGACGTTAAGCAGCAGAAATGAAAAGAGCCTCGAAAGAGGCTCTTTTCATGATGTCCTTAAAATTACAGGACAGATTTCATAGTAGCAACGACACTTTTTTGGCTTCGGCCGTGCACTCAAGTGCGCTTAACGTTCGCACTTGAGCTCACGTGAGCCTCCACCGAAACGTCGGGCTTTCGTTACAGAACGCTCTTGACTGTCTTGACCACGTTTTCAACAGTGAAGCCGAAGTGCTTCATCAGTACGCCGCCTGGAGCAGATTCGCCGAAGGTATCGATACCGACGACAGCACCTTCCAGACCGACATACTTGCGCCAGAAGTCTGGGTGAGCTGCTTCAACTGCCACACGCTTGACACCAGGCGTCAGTACGCTGTCGCGGTAAGCTTGGTCCTGTGCATCGAACACGTTGGTAGATGGCATGGAAACCACGCGAACCTTGGTGCCAGCGGCATTCAATTCGGCAGCAGCCTTAACAGCCAGGTCCAGTTCGGAACCGTTGGCGATGATGATGACATCAGCCTTGCCAGCCACGTCTGAGAACACATAACCACCCTTGCGGATAAGGTCTAACTGCGCTGCATCGTGCTTGATGCCTGGCAGGTTCTGACGGGACAGCACCAGGCTGGTCGGACCATCATTGCGCTCAACTGCAGCAACCCAGGCCACGGCAGTTTCAGTTGCGCTACCTGGACGCCATACGTTCATGCGTGGGATGTAACGCAGACCGGAGGTGTTTTCCACTGGCTGGTGAGTTGGGCCGTCTTCGCCCTGACCGATGGAGTCGTGGGTCAGCACATAGACCACGCGTTGCTTCATCAGCGCGGACATGCGCATACCGTTCTTCATGTAGTCGGAGAACATGTGGAAAGTACCGCCGAATGGCAACAGACCGCCATGCAGTGCCATACCGTTCATGATGGCAGCCATACCGAATTCACGGACACCGTAGGAGATGTAGTTGCCTGGCTCCTTGCCGCTCACGTGCTTGAAGCTGCCCGTGCTAGTCAGGTTGGAACCGGTCAGGTCAGCAGAACCGCCGAGGAACTCTGGCAGAACGATAGCCAGAGCACCAATCACGTTCTGTGAAGCTTTACGGCTGGCGACGCCTTCTGCCTTTTCATTGGTGGCAGCGATCATTGCATTAGCCTCTTGCTTCCAGTTAGGTGGCAGTTCACCAGCCATACGGCGCTTGAATTCTGCAGCTTCATCCGGGAACGCTTTGGCATAAGCATCAAACTTTGCATTCCAGTCAGCTTCGAGCTTGGCACCCTTGGCAGTAGCATCCCAGCCAGCATAAACATCAGCCGGGATTTCGAATGGTGCGTGTGGCCAACCGATGGCTGCACGAGTTACTGCAACTTCTTCTTCGCCCAATGCAGAACCGTGGCAGTCATGGCTACCAGCCTTGTTGGGGGAACCCTTGCCGATGATGGTCTTGCAGCAGATCAGGGACGGTTTGTCAGTGACCTTCTTGGCAGCATCAACTGCAGCCTGGATAGCAGCGGAGTCGTGACCATCTACGGATTGTACGTGCCAGCCGTAGGCTGCGAAACGCTTGGCGGTGTCATCGGTGTACCAGCCTTCGATGTGACCGTCGATGGAGATGCCGTTGTCATCCCAGAATGCAACCAGCTTGCCCAGACCCCAGGTACCGGCCAGCGCACAAGCTTCGTGGGAAACGCCTTCCATCATGCAACCGTCACCGAGGAACACGTAAGTGTAGTGGTCGACAATGTCATGGCCAGGCTTGTTGAACTGGTCTGCCATCAGCTTTTCTGCCATAGCGAAACCGACGCCGTTGGCGATACCCTGGCCCAGCGGACCGGTAGTGGTTTCTACGCCAGGTGCGTAACTGTATTCAGGGTGACCTGCGCACTTGGAATGCAGTTGACGGAAAGTCTTGATGTCGTCGATGGAGACATCGTAGCCGGTCAGGTGCAGCAGGGAGTAGATCAGCATGGAGCCATGGCCGTTGGACAGAACGAAACGGTCACGGTTAGCCCATTGCGGGTTCTTCGGGTTGTGGCTCAGGTTGTGGTTCCACACCACTTCGGCAATTTCTGCCATGCCCATAGGGGCGCCTGGGTGGCCA
>PHCD01000110.1 GCA_002842135.1 Betaproteobacteria bacterium HGW-Betaproteobacteria-8
GGCTTCTTGCCGGTTACCTGACATACGCGTGCCATGTTAAATCTCCTAATACCGCTTACCGAAATTCGAAAGACCGCATTTATACCATAAAAAACAGGCGCTCCTCAAGGAAAATCTGCTTTTTTTGCGGTTTCTTAATGTTTTCCGGTGCTGCCAAAACCGCCTTCACCGCGCTCGCTGGCAGCAAATTCATCAACGATGTTGAAGTTGGCCTGAATGACTGGGACGATCACCAGCTGTGCAATGCGCTCCAGCGGATTGAGGATGAAGGATTCGCGTCCGCGATTCCAGCAGGACACCAGCAGTTGACCCTGATAATCAGAATCGATCAGTCCGACCAGGTTGCCCAGCACGATACCGTGCTTATGGCCAAGCCCCGAGCGCGGTAAAATCATGGCGGCATAATTGGGGTCGGCCAGATGAATGGCCATGCCGGTCGGGATCAGCGTGGTTTCGCCCGGATGCAGCGTCTGCGTATGTTCGATGCAGGCACGGAGGTCAAGACCGGCGGAACCTGGCGTGGCATAGGCTGGCATCATGTTGTGCAGGCGGTCGTCCAGGATTTTAAGTTCTACATTGAGGTTCATGTGGCGGCTTTCGATGATTGTTGATCCATCATGGTGGCAATATATTGCAGCAGTTGTTGTGCAATCCGGTTTTTCCCTGCGCGCGGCAATGGATGGGTGCCTGCGTCGTCCAGCAAGACCACGCTGGCGTCATCCTGCCCCATGCTTTCCTGCACCAGATTGGCGACCAGCAAAGGCAGGCCTTTTTTCTTGCGTTTGGCTTCGGCATGCAGCAGCAGGTTCTCGCTTTCCGCCGCGAAGCCAACGCAGAACGGTGCCTGCGGCAGATGGGCGACTTCTGCCAGTATGTCCTTGTTGGGTATCAGTTCCAGCGTAAGCGACTGTTCACTTTTCTTGATCTTCTGCGTGCCGGGTTTTGCCGGTCTGTAGTCGGCGACGGCGGCGACGCTGATGAATACATCCTGTTCCTGGATGCGCTGCATGACGGCATCCAGCATCTGCGCTGCGCTGACGACATTTACCAGTTCAACCTGATTTGGTGGTTTCAGCTGCGTCGGTCCGCTCACCAGCGTTACCTCTGCACCCATGGCACGTGCAACGCTGGCGATGGCATAGCCCATCTTGCCGGAACTGAAATTGGTGATAGCGCGCACCGGGTCGATGGCTTCGACCGTAGGGCCGGTCGTAATCAAAACGCGCTTGCCTTGCAGCAGTTTCGGTTGCTGAAAGGCTATCAGCATGTCGAGCAGGTCTTCCGGTTCGGACATGCGGCCCAAGCCGGTTTCGCCGCAAGCCTGCTCGCCGCTGTCCGGGCCGAGTATCGCGATGCCATCGGCCTGCAGTTGCTGCACATTGCGCTGCGTCGCCGGGTTCTCCCACATCTGCCGGTTCATGGCCGGTGCCACCAGCAGCGGGCATTCGCGCGCGAGGCAGAGGGTGGAAAGCAGGTCGTCGGCATTGCCGTGTACCAGTTTGGCCATGAAGTCGGCGCTGGCCGGTGCCACCAGGATTGCATCTGCCTGCCGTGACAGTTCGATGTGCGGCATGCCGTTGGCGATGCTGGCATCCCACATGTCAGTGAACACTTGCCTGCCGGACAGTGCCTGCATGGTGACCGGGGTGATGAAATGCCGCGCCGCTTCGGTCATGACCACCTGCACCTCGATGCCGGCCTTGACCAGCAGGCGCACGAGTTCAGCCGCCTTGTAGGCGGCGATGCCGCCGGTGATGCCGAGTACCAGTTTCTTGATGGGTTGGTTTTGCATGAGGCGTTAATTTGTATGGCGTGGTAATGAATTGATTAACCTGGATTTTATATGAAAGCTAGCATGGGATATACAAAGGCAGTCAAATTGGCCTGTCTTGGATTAGACTAATAGCTCAATAACAAGAGAGTAATGGCCCATGTGGCGCAAGCTTCGCATACTGATTCTGTTGTTCATTCTGGCGACCGTCGCGCATAGAGCGTGGCTGGAATCGCATGACCTGGAATGGAAAGACAGCCTCTATGTCGCTGTTTACCCGGTCAACGCTGATGGTAGCGATCAGGCCAATGCTTATATCCAGCAGCTTTCCGCAGATGAATTGCTGGGGATTACGGATTACTTCGCGGAAGAGGCTGCAAGATATGAGTTGAACCTTGCCTATCCGTTTCAGCTCAGGTTGGGACCTGAGGTTGATGATCGACCGCCACAGCCACCTAAACCGGCACAGAATGCCAGCATGTTGAAAATCATCCTGTGGAGTTTGCATTTGCGCTGGTGGTCCTGGCACCACAGCCCGCCGGTCAGCATTCCACCCAAGATCAAAATCTATCTGCTTTATCACGATCCTGGGCAGTATCGGGTGCTGCCGCATTCCACTGCCCTGAACAAGGGCAGGATCGGGCTGGTCAATCTGTATGCGGATAAACGTTATGCCAAACAGAACGCTGTGATTATTGCGCATGAACTGCTGCACACCGTTGGTGCGACAGACAAATATGACCTGGCCAGCAGTCTGCCGTATTTTCCTGATGGTTATGCCGAAGCCGGGAAAGAGCCGCTTTACCCGCAGGATTATGCGGAACTGATGGCGGGGCGTATCCCGGTTTCGCAAAATAAGGCAGAAATACCAGCGAGCCTGGCTTATACACTCATCGGTGAGCGCACGGCAGCGGAAATAGGCTGGCTGCGGGAAGGGGAATAATCATGGCAATTACGGATTGGCCGGAAGGCGAACGCCCGCGCGAAAAGCTCCTTCAGCAGGGTGTTGACAGCCTGTCGGATGCGGAGCTGCTGGCAATCTTCCTGCGCGTCGGCGTTACCGGCAAAAGCGCGGTAGATCTTGCGCGCGACCTGTTGAGCCGTTTTGGCAGCCTCAACGGTATCTTCGCTGCCAGCCAGAAAGAAATTAGCGAGGTGCATGGCATGGGCAGCAGCAAGTATGTGCAGCTGCAGGCGATCTTCGAGATGAGCCGACGTGCATTGGCCGAACAGATGCGGGCCCGGGATGTCTTGAGTTCACCCCAGCAAGTGAGGGATTACTTATGCCTGAAGCTGGGCGGGCTGGTGCGCGAAGTGTTCGTCGTGCTGTTCCTGGACGCGCAGAACCGGGTTTTGGCGCAGGAAGAGATGTTCAGCGGCACGCTGACGCAAACCAGTGTCTACCCGCGTGAAGTGGTGAAGCGCGCCTTGCAGCACAACGCCGCTTCGGTGATCTTTGCCCACAATCATCCTTCCGGTGTGGTCGAACAGAGTCGTTCGGATGAACAGTTGACCGATGCCCTGAAACAGGCGCTGGCGCTGGTCGATATCCGCGTGCTGGACCACTTTGTGGTGGCAGGTAACAGCACGCTGTCGTTTGCGGAAAAAGGCCTGCTCTAGATAATTAGAAATGAATAGTTAATGCCGCAGTGTTCCAGATCAACGCCCTTTGCCGCTTAATGAGCCGCGATTGAATTCCTTGTCGCCAGGCAGTATGCAGCGGCCGAATCCCAGAAACTTGCCCTGGGCGCCGGGTGGGCAGACCTGATTCTCTGGGTATGTCTGTGCCAGCGCCGCCGCCTTTTGCGCTTTTTCGGTATCGACAAACTCCCAGCGGCCGTTGGGGTGCAGTTTTACCAGGTCACCCTTGCTGGTGGTGGCTTCAATCGTGCTGGCCGTTTCATCAGCCAGTACCGGCGTTACGATTAATAGCAGGCAAGTGAGCAGAGGCAGGGTCGTTTTCATTTTTGATATATCCTAAGCAGCAGTTTTTTGATGGCGTTGCAGCAATTGCTTCAATTCGGGCACGCATGAACCGCATTGCGTCCCGCATTTCAGCTTGTTCTGCAGTGTAGCAAAATCTGCTCCCATGCGGATATTGTCAATAATCTCGTTTTCCGAAACATCGAAGCAATTGCAGATGATTTTGCCGCGGCTGCGTTGACCGGTCGGCGGCGCGCTCAATGGCGCCAGCGCCCAGCGTCGCAGTTCGTCGGTCAGTTTGCCCTGCGTCATGACCTCTTTCAGCCAGTCCGTCGCCAGAATCTCGCCTACCAGCCGGACGCCGGTCACCTGCTGGTTTTCGACCAGGATCCGCTTGCTGATGCCGCGTTTGACATCGTTGTAGTGCAGCATTGGCAGGTCTTCTGTCATGCCGAGCAGGCGGTCGAGTTCGGCGATCAGGCTTGCCTCCGGTGCGGCGCCGTTGGCCGCACGCAGAATCATGATGCCGGGGTCGCGCCCGAACAGCCCGCAGGTGGCATATTCGAAGTGCTTGAGCAGCGGCCGGATTTTT
>PHCD01000111.1 GCA_002842135.1 Betaproteobacteria bacterium HGW-Betaproteobacteria-8
CAGCGTTGATGCTGATTTTTTCGCCTTTTTTAGGCACGCTAATTTTTGAAGTCATGGATTCATCCCGAAAATGCTGATTCTGTTTAACAAGCCGTATGGAGTTATTTGCCAATTTAGTGCGCATGAAAAACATCCTACGCTCAAGGACTACATTCCGGTGGCGGATGTTTATGCAGCAGGCAGACTTGATACGGATAGTGAAGGTTTGCTTATTTTAACCGATGATGGGGGCTTGCAGCATCGTCTGTCTCATCCGAAACATAAAGAATTGAAGACTTACTGGGTGCAGGTCGAGGGTGAGCCCGATGAGCGGGCCTTGCAGACACTCAGAACTGGGGTGGATCTGGGGGATTTTGTTACACAGCCTGCTGCCGTGAAGTTGATGCAGGAACCTGAAGGATTGTGGTCAAGAGTACCGCCGATTCGAGAGCGAAAGGCTATTCCCACTTCCTGGCTGGAAATCAGGATATCTGAAGGCAAAAATCGCCAGGTCAGGCGCATGACCGCCAAGGTCGGTTTCCCTACCTTGCGATTGATCCGATACGCCATTGGGTCATATACGTTGGATGGGCTGTCTTTGGGAACGTGGAAAAAACTTGAATGAGAATGGGGAACTGAATGAAGCCAGTCGTTATTTTTCGTCATGCACGGACAGAAGGTCCTGGATACCTGGGTGCATTTCTGACGGCAAAAAGGATTCCGTGGCAGCTGATATGCATAGATCAGGGCGAGGCCCTGCCTGAGAGCATGGAAGCCTATAGTGGCATGGTATTGATGGGCGGGCCAATGAGCGTCAATGACGATTTGCCCTGGATTCAACCATTGCTGGCATTGATTCGCGATGCAGTACAGCGAGATATTCCCTTGCTCGGGCATTGCCTGGGAGGTCAGCTGATCAGCAAGGCCCTGGGTGCGGAAGTGAGCGGGAACCCCGTCAAGGAAATCGGCTGGGGCGAAGTGGAGTTGACGCCCGGCGATGAAGCGCGAAAATGGTTTGGCAACATGAAGCGTTTTGATGCTTTCCACTGGCATGGGGAAACCTTCGCCCTGCCGCAGGGAGCTGTACATTTGCTTTCCAGCCGGTATTGCCAGAATCAGGCCTATTCAATCGGTAAGCACTTGGCCTTCCAGTGTCATATGGAAATGACACTGGAGATGGTCAAAGATTGGAGTGAGGCCGGAGCGGATGAGCTGCAGGCGGAGATTGGCAATCCTGCCGTGCAAACAGCCGTGGAGATGCAACGTAACTTGCAGCAGCGTATCGCGCGCTTGAATGAGGTCTCGCATTATACCTATGAGCGCTGGATTGAGGGTTTGCGTACATAGCCGGAAACAGCGATCACTGACAGCAAAATCCGGTACAGTCCAGGGAGCGGAGTCCAGGCAATGCTTATGATAAAATCAGCGCATCACAAACCATGACAAAAAGACCAATTCATGTCCGGTAACACCATAGGTACTTTATTCACACTCACCTCGTTTGGTGAATCTCATGGCCCAGGTATTGGTGGCATTGTTGACGGCTGTCCGCCAGGGCTTGAATTGAATGAGGAAGACTTGCAGGCTGAGCTCGATCGACGCAAGCCGGGGACTTCCCGTCATGTCACCCAGCGCAAGGAGCCTGATACGGTGGAGATTCTGTCCGGTGTATTTGAGGGCAAGACCACGGGTGCGCCGATTGGCTTTCTGATCCGCAATCAAGATCAGCGCAGCCAGGACTACGGCAAAATTGCCGAAACCTTCCGTCCGGGCCATGCCGATTACACCTACTGGCAGAAATACGGCATCCGCGATTATCGTGGCGGTGGCCGTTCCAGTGCGCGCGAGACTGCAGTCAGGGTGGCAGCTGGTGCGATTGCCAAGAAATGGTTGAAGCAGCGCTATGGTGTGGAGATTCGTGGTTATATGAGCCAGCTGGGCGAGATTTCGATTCCCTTCCAGACCTGGGATGCGGTCAACGAAAACCCGTTCTTCTCGCCGAATCGCGACATACTGCCGGAATTGGAAGCCTATCTCGACAACATCCGCAACGAGCGCGATTCCGTTGGCGCCCGTATTTCCGTCGTGGCGCAAGGCGTGCCTGTCGGTTGGGGTGAGCCGGTCTATGACAGGCTGGATGCCGAGATCGCCTACGCCATGATGGGTATCAATGCGGTGAAAGGCGTCGAGATCGGCGCCGGCTTTGCCAGCATCGCTCAGCGCGGTTCCGTGCACAGTGACGAAATGACCCCCGAAGGCTTTGTCACCAATCATGCCGGCGGCTTGCTCGGCGGCATTTCTACCGGGCAGGAAATTGAAGTGCACATTGCCCTGAAACCGACGTCCAGCATTCCGCAGGAACGCCGTTCCATAGACAAGCAGGGTAATGCCGTCACCATGCAGACCACAGGCCGTCATGATCCTTGTGTCGGCGTGCGTGCTACGCCCATCGCCGAGGCGATGCTGGCGCTGGTCCTGATCGATCATGCGCTGCGCCATCGCGCGCAGTGCGCTGATGTCGTCTGTAACACGCCGAAGATCTGAGCTGACGCGTTCTGACGTTCGCAGGCAACACCCTTAAAGCCGCCGATATGCAACGATTCCCATATTGGCGGCTTTCCAGTTTCTACTTCACCTATTACATGTTTGTTGGCGCGTTCGTGCCGTATTGGGGCCTGTACCTCAAGTCCGTCAACTTTTCCGCGGTCGAGATCGGCGTTCTGCTATCACTGTTCCAGGTCAGCCGGATTTTTTCGCCCAGTTTTTGGGGCTGGTTGGCAGATAGAACCAATCGCCGTGTCGTCTGGATCAAACTGACGGCCCTGCTGGGTCTGCTTGGCTATATTGGCGTGTTCTTCGGCACCAGCTTTGTCTGGTTGTTCTTCGTCATGGCGGCGCTCAGTATCTTTACCAGTTCCACCCTGCCGCTGGCTGAAGCTGTCACCATGGCGCATATCGAGCCCGCCAATCAACCTTATGGGCGTATCCGTGTCTGGGGTTCGATCGGCTTCATCGTTGCCGTGCTCGGGCTGGGACTCCTGCTGGATTTTGCCGAGATCGAAAGCCTGCTCTGGTGCCTGCTGCTGATTCAGGCCACGCTGTTTCTACTTAGTTTCAAAATCCCTGAACCTTACATCCCCCCGCACCATACCGATCATCTGCCGGTGTGGAAGATCGTCATGCGCCCCGAGGTGCTGTCGCTATTGATTGGCTGCTGTCTGATGGTCAGCGCACACAGCGTCTATTACAGTTTCTTCTCGATTTTTCTGGAAGATCGCGGTTACAGTAAAACCCTGATTGGCATCCTGTGGGCAGTGGGCGTTGTCTGCGAAATACTGATGTTTGTCGTCATGCCGAAGCTGACCGCGAGATTCAGTCTCAAGCAGATTTTGTTGATGAGCCTGATGCTGGCCGTTTTGCGTTTTGCGATGATAGGATTGGGGGTGTCTTCGCTGGCGATACTGCTGCTCGCTCAGACCTTGCATGCTGCGACTTTTGGCAGTTTTCATGTGGCTTCCGTAGCCATTGTGCATCAGTATTTCAAGGGCAAGCACCAAGCCAAGGGGCAGGCCATATACAGCAGTGTGGGCTATGGTTTGGGCGGTACCATCGGCGGTATTTCTGGCGGCTATGCATTGCAGTATCTGGGCGGGGAAACGACTTTTATGCTGACTGCCATCTATCCGCTGATTGGTTTTTTGGTGGTTGCGTTCTGGCTGAAAAGTAGCCATGCTAATAGCCATGTCCGGCGCTAACTTAATTCCCACTTCAAATCTTATGCGCAACCTGATATCCGCTTTTGTAACTCTGCTGGCCCTTGCCTTCAATACTGCTCATGCAGATACGCAGGTCAATGTGGTTGGCCTTTTTACGGGCAAGGCCGTGCTGGTGATCAATAACGGCAAGCCCAAAACACTTTCCGTCGGGCAAGCCTCGGCAGAGGGCGTCAAGCTCATTTCCGCGAATAGTCAAAGCGTTGTGCTGGAAATTGAAGGCAAGCGTCGTGAACTGACGATGGGACAAGGTGTTGCGGTGGGCGGCAGTACGAAATCCCAGCCAGCCAGCGTGACGCTTTATGCCAATTCGGCTGGTCATCATCTGGCTGAGGGCCAGATCAATGGTGTGCCACTCAAGTTCATCGTCGATACAGGCGCCACCTCAATTGCCATGAACAGCGCCGATGCCAGGAAAGCGGGGATTGACTACAAAAAGGGTGAGCAGGTGCCGGTGCATACGGCAAGT
>PHCD01000112.1 GCA_002842135.1 Betaproteobacteria bacterium HGW-Betaproteobacteria-8
AGGCTGGCAAGTCTGGCTGTTCGGCTCGGAAAAGGATGTACCGGTAACCGGCAGCATCAATCAGATGACGCAGAACCGGTGCCTCGATCTGGGCGGAAAAACCAGACTTGGAGAAGCCATTGATTTAATGTCGCTCTGCGAAACTGTGGTCAGCAATGACTCCGGCTTGATGCATGTCGCTGCTGCACTCGGCAGAAAAGTGATTGCGGTCTACGGTTCATCCGACCCCCACCACACACCGCCGATGAGTCCGCAGGCTGTGGTGTTGTGGCTGGGACTCGATTGCAGCCCCTGCTTCAAGCGCGTATGCCCGCTCGGCCACCTCAACTGTCTCAAACAACTCGCACCGGAACGTGTACTGCAGGAAATCGCCCTGTAGACGCAAAGTATTCGAGGATATCGATTGAATTCATTGTTAAACAAACTCATTCAGTTACCCGCCAATCGGCTGACCTGGCTGATGACTGTGATTGGCGTACTGATCGCGATACAAATCAACTATATTCAGCATGGCTGGATCAACAACGATTCAGTGCTCTATTTCGAAGCCGCACGTTTATTCACGCTCGGCGAGTGGCAGCAAGGCTTCCAACTGTTCCCTTGGCCGCTTTACAGCGGACTCATTGCACTGGTACACAGCATCAGCGGCTTCAGCCTGCATTTTTCCGCTCAGATTCTCAATGTCCTGTTCTTCGGCATTACCACGTTCTCCTTTTTGAAACTGATCCGCCACTGCGGCGGTGACAACGCCACCCTGCTATGCGGCGCGCTACTGCTGTTCAGTTCACAATACATCGTCGGCGATGCCCTGCAGATGCTACTGCGCGATCAGGGCTTCTGGGCTTTTTTCCTGACGGGCCTCGTGTTTTTCGTACGCTTCTACCGTTCACTGTCATGGACAGACGCAGTCGTCTGGCAACTGGCAATGATCACCGCCATGCTGTTCCGGGTCGAAGGTATCACGTATCTCGCCGTTTTACCGTTGACACTGCTATGGCACAATGATTCTTCATTCAGGACTATCTGCCTTGCTTTCATCAAAGCACACAGCATCAATTTAGCCTTGATACTGACGGTAACTGTTTACGTTAGCTTCACAGGGCTTTCGGTCGAACATCTAGGCAGATTGAAGGAAATATTCACACCCAATCTATATCAAGAACTAACTGCACTCTTCAGGTACCAATCAGAAATTATGGCGGTTCAAGTCCTAGGAAAGTTTCTAGACGAATTCGCCACTGAAGGACTGATACTGACCTTCCTGTTCATCTTGACCAGCAAGACTCTACTGCAGGCTGGATCACCGTCGGCCTTGCCATTTATGTCGGCAAACTTCGCCAGCAATTAATCAAAGATGATATTTGGCATATCTCGGTAGCGGTCATGTTGATTGCTGTAATCGATATGTTCCTCATCATTACCAAGGTATTCGTTTTGTCAGGTCGCTATGTTGTCCCCTTGACCCTGATATTACTCCTATTGGCCGCTTTCGGCCTACGGCATTTGATTGGTCAACTGGCAACCAAGAATACTAATAAGCGATACAAATGGCTGGTAATGGTTTTAATGCTGATTCTCGTACTGGGCATGGTCAAGAATGTGCTACCCAAACGCGAGGGCTACCATTATGAGCTGGAAGCCGTTGCCTGGTTAAAACAGCATAATCCGCAAAACCTGCCTACCTATTACGAAACTCCGAGATTGCGTTATTACGCGGGTGAAAAATTCATCGGTCTGGGCCCCGAGTTGAACTGGTCCCACCTGCAGACCTTGATCGAAAAGGATCAATTAGATGGTTATGAATACGTACTGGTCAGCACCAACAGAGATGATCCGGCAAGAGACTTGTTCCTGAGCGAACGATTGACGAGCCATATCAAAGTGACGGAGTTCAGGGGCACAAAGGGAAAGAAAAGCATCTTAATATATCATCGACGACCAGCCAGCAAACCTTGAAGCGCTAGGCAGCAATAACTAAACCTTCATGTTCTGGAGCAACGCCTCGACGCGTTTCTGCCAGGTAAATTCCTTCAGATATCTTTCATGCCCGCGCTTGGCGATGGCCAGGCGCTTTTCCGGGTTTGCAAGGTAATAACGTACCTTTTCCTGCAGCTCTGCACTGCCACTGAATGTTTCAATTTCAACACCGACCTCAAACAACTCAGCCACTTCATCACAATAATCCGTCAGCAAAAACTTCCCTGCAGCCAGCGCTTCGAAAATCCTGAGGTTGACGCCGGTTTCTGCCGCATAAAAAGGCCCGCGGGTAATATTGAGGATGATTTTCGATTCAGCCATCAGGCGATGCAAATCTCGCCCCCATACCGGCTTGTCTTCAACTTTTGCCCTTAAAGTCTCCGAGATCAGGGGATAATTGCGCTCCCATCGGTCGCCGAATACGGACACATGCTCGCCGATGCTTTCCAGCAACAATATCCGTCTCAAATCACCGCTACCGACAAACAACACATCGCGACTCTCCTCAACATCGGCAGGCATGTCGATAGTCGCAGCCCCGAATGGCAGATAGTGCGCATTCAAACCCTTGGTTCGACAGAAAAAATCCGTTGTGACCTTCGAAAAAGAGAAGATATTGTCATAGACCGAAAGCTCATTTTCCAGAAAGAAAATGAACTCCCGTCTTTTCGAATACAGATTGCAGCTATCAGTATCATATATATGCAGACTGCTTTCGAATTGATCAGCCAGCTTTCTCAGCAATGCAGGATCAATGAATTTGTAAATGAAACCGATGACCAGTATCGCCTGCGGCCGCTCAGTTTGCAGGATATCTCTGATAACGTCTGGGTCCACCTTGGGCAAATGCACGAATTCGTCCATCCTGTCCCACTTGTTCAGTAACTTGGAAACACCGGCACGGATTCCATACATCGGGATGCGCTGCATGCCGGCACAATCGTAATGTGTCGCCTCAATGCCCTGCGCCTCGCACGCCTGCCGCATTTCCCTGCCCAACGGCACGCCACCGATACCATCGAGTATCAGTAATTTCCCCTTGAAGTCAGCATCTGAATGATTAGTCAGCATGAATTTCCTGCAAGTGCTTGAATACCCGCTTGGGGGTGATAAATGGGCCAGATGGACTTGCCTAGCCATGGCAAGATCATGACTGGCGTGACCACGGTGATTTTCCCCCAACCCGGGCGCCAGTGAAAGTTCCGGTTGCGTTTCCGGTAAATCGTGACAACCGGAATACCAAGGAATGAGGCAAAAGCCCGTTGCCAGAATCATTGGCGATCAAGGCACCGGACTCATAGATATAAGCCGCCAGGCCTCCGATATCGTTAAACATTGGAACCTCAAATTCGTTATTTGCTTTCGCAACCCAGATAACATGATTGCGCGGAGCAACCACGATTACAGGAGAGTACCCCCGTTTGCGCAGCAAGCGGCATAACTGCAAAAACGACGATGCCGGCCAGTCTTTCTTTTCCGGCCAAGCCGAATCCGGGCTGACGATGATGCGCTTGATGTATCGCCGATATTGCAAATGTTCCGGAACGGTCACGGCGACATTTTTCACAACCTGCTTAAGTCCCATCCTCTCCCGCATGTAATGCAGCGCAATATCGACAATATTCTCATGTTCGAATCGCCTGTACCTGATGGCCCCACCACAGCGAGGCAAGGCGCCAAGCTGCTCAAGTATTTCAGGCGAAAGACGGGCTTTAAGTCGCTGGGTGTGATCGTATTTCCAACTGTCCGGCGCCTTGTGGCAAATCAAGACCCACTTTTTCCGGATAACATTCAATGTCTCATCCGACAGCTTTTCACGCACGCATTGGGGCGGACTGACGATAGCCAGATCGTAGACCTCTAGTTCCGCATCTAAATCGGCAGATATGGGCAATGGCATGATCTGTAGTTGCGGTAGCCAAGCCCTTAACTGGTTTGCAATATCACTATAAAAGGTAACATCAAATCCGTTCAGGCGAAGATTCTCCGCCATCATCAGATAAATTAAAGAGTCCCCGAGTGAATCAAATGAAACCAGGCCAATCTTGACTTTGTGCATAACTTTAAATTTTTTTGTTATTTATGTAACCGTGAATACCAAACAGGTATGAGTTCTGGATATACCAAGGTGTTATCTCGTGCGCAAATAATGGAATTGCTCGAAAATCGGCTGATAGCGCTCAGGCACTAAATAGATATTTGAGTAACGTCGCAGTGGATCGAAATCCGACAGGCACCATTGACGGTTACTGAACTTGGCACGCATACGCCGCAAAAAGGCGAGTATTCCGTTCGGATAAACTTTTTTGCTAGCGGTATTCGATAATGAATATATCCGATACCCCGGGAACAGCCGATTGAACAGTGATCCATCCTGAAACAAATTCAACGTATTCTGGTTGCGGTACTCCATCAATAACAACGGACGATGCTGCCTCAGTGTCTTTTCCAATCCAAGCAATGCCGCAGGTTCATGCCCCTCGACATCAATCTTGATGAAATCAATTCCCGCCTCAATGTTCTGCTGGGCAAGATAGTCGTCACCAACCAGAGTTTCTATCTGGATATGCGTACCGGTAGCATCTATCGGTTCCAGACTAGAACAGCCCAAATTTCCGATATTTGGGATAAAAATGTCACGCCTCAAAGCCTGATCGGACAAACCTGCGTTGACTGCCATAGCATGCATCAATCCATTCTGCGACAGATTACGCGACAACAACTCGTAAATAAATGGCACTGGCTCGAAGGCTAGCAATCGTTGTGAGTATTCTGCAATCACTATGGCATGATTGCC
The DNA here is from genome assembly GCA_002842135.1 of Betaproteobacteria bacterium HGW-Betaproteobacteria-8. The sequence goes on from PHCD01000112.1 coordinate 4,775, forward strand.
GATGTTGGCGCCAACATCAAGGCTGACGCGCGGACGAATGACGGCAAGAATACTGCGTAGTGAATCAAGCGTATTGCCGTCATATTCACCTTTCATCTGAATTTCAGTCGTAATTGCATCACCCGCAAAAGCATCAAGCTTCTTTCCTTCGCGCGTCTGTAGCGTCAGCACAGTATGTTTTTGTGGGGTCATGAGCACCAGCCTTTTGTAAGCACGTATGGTAATTGTCGAAATTTTCGGAATGCTGCGTCGTCGGAAAATTCATTTTTCAGGCGCGCCTTGGCTAGTCCTGATGCATAATCTACCCGAGTAGCCATGGCGGCTAATTTTTCCGCCAATATGCACGCATCCCCAAATGTAAAAAGCTCACCTGTAGCATCAACCACTTCTGCCCCACCGCCACTGTCGCTGCAGATAATCGGCAAATCGGCTGCCATCGCCTCCAGCAGCACCATGCCAAATGGCTCATGGTCCGAAGTCAGCGCGAACACATCGAATGCGCGGAAGTATCTGCGGCCATTGACCACCTGGCCGGCAAACACCACTTTATCTGTAACGCCCAGTTCTACTGCGAGATTTTTCAATGCCTGCTCCAGCGGACCTGAACCCATAATCAGCAACAA
>PHCD01000017.1 GCA_002842135.1 Betaproteobacteria bacterium HGW-Betaproteobacteria-8
AACAAATTCCTCACGCAGCATTTCACCCGCTACGTCGATTACGACTTCACCGCCAACCTTGAAAACGAGCTGGATGAGATCGCCGAAGGCGGTCGCGACTGGATACCGGTACTCAACGAGTTCTGGCAGGGTTTCAATCAACAGGTGAAGGACAAGGCCAACATCGACCGCGCCGACATGACGCACGAACTGACCGGCGAAGACTGCCCGAAATGCGGCAAGCCGTTGAGCAAGCGTCTGGGCAAGTACGGCATGTTTATCGGCTGCACCGGTTACCCGGCCTGCGACTATATCCGCAACACCAATGAAGGGCAGGCGCCTGCCGAGCCCAAGCTCATCGGCGCCGATGCGGCAAGCGGCAAGGACATCCTTTTGCTGAACGGTCCCTATGGGCCTTATCTGCAGCTCGGCATGCCGGTGGAAGGCGAAAAGAAAAAACCCAAACGTGTCAGTATCCCGAAAGATATCCCGCTGGCCGATGTCGACATGGCAGTGGCGCAGAAGCTCATAGCCCTGCCACGCGACTTGGGCCAGCATCCGGAAACCGGCAAGAAGATTGTCGCCAACATCGGCCGCTTCGGCCCCTATGTTAATCACGACGGCAAATTCAAATCCATTCCAAAATCAGACAGTGTCTTTGACATCGACCTGACTCGCGCAGTCGAACTGCTGGCCCAAGCCAACAGCGGCCCGGCTCCGATCAAGGAACTGGGTGAGCACCCCACTGCCGGCGGTGCGATTGCCGTCTATTCAGGTCGCTATGGCCCTTATGTGCAGCATGGCAAGATCCGGGCAACCCTGAGCAAGAGCCAGGAACCGGAAACACTGACATTGGAAGAAGCACTGGAACTGATCGCAAACAAAGCGGCGAAAGAGGCCCCGGCCAAGAAAACTGCTGCGAAGAAACCAGCTGCCAGAAAGACCGCCACCAAAAAGACAACGGCAAAAAAGACAGCTGCCAAACCAGCCGCCCGTAAATCAACAAGCAAGAAAACCACTGTCAAAAAGACTGCCAGCGCGTGATTACCCAAATAAAAAGCGGCCAATGGCCGCTTTTTATTGCTATCGTTTATCTTGTCATGCCTCGGGGCTAACCCATCCGTGCCGTCATGTAGCTATTCTCTATCCACTTGCGGATCCGGTTGGCATCCCCGATCCGGGTCATCTTACCTACAGAGTCGAGCAATACGATAATCAATTGCTGTCCACCAACTTCCGCCTGCATCACCAGGCAACGGCCTGCTTCGCTGATATACCCGGTTTTTGACAGACCAATGACCCAATCACCCTTACGCACCAGGGCATTGGTATTGATAAAATTCATCGGATTACGACTGCCATTGATCGAAACCACCTGCGACGCGGTAGTAGTTTCCTGACGTATTTCCTGGTATTCATAGGCTGCACGCACCAGCTTCACCAGATCTTCTGCGGTAGATATATTGTTGCTATTCAGCCCGGTAGGATCAACAAAGTGAGAATGGAGCATACCCAGTCCATAGGCCTTGTAATTCATTGCCTGGATAAACGCCGACATTCCGCCGGGATAATGCCGGGCAAGCGCTGAAGCTGCCCTGTTCTCCGAAGCCATCAAGGCCAGTCTCAGCATTTCAGCGCGTGGCAGGCTGGTGCCTACGCGCAATCTTGAAGTGGTACCCTTAAGCCGGTCAATGTCCGCTTCGCTGACGGTAATATATTCATCCATCGGCAACATGGCATCGAGCACCACCATAGCTGTCATCAGCTTGGTTACGGAAGCAATCGGCGTAGGCGTATCGGTGTTTTTGGCATACAGAGTCTCCCCTGTTTCCTGATTGATGATAAGCGCCTTGGATGAACCCAGCTGCAATGCATCCGTATTGAATGCACCTGTGCTATCTATGGCATCTTGTCCTATGACATCTTGCCGCGATGAGACCCTGCCTGGCGCCAGCGTATGACTAATCCTTTTCTGGCTGGCGATTTTTCCGGTCGCAACATTCTGCATGGACTTATCTGCTGCTGTTGCGTTTAAAGATGGCGTAACGAAAGACAATGTTGCAAGCAACATGATGATATTTCGTTTCATAGCCGACCCTCCCCTGCACTTTCTACTACGTTAGGACAGATACTAATCAAAAAATACTGATTTGTCATCAAGATAGCATATTTAGTTAAAAAAAATATCAGGGTACTTCATTACACTTTCTCGTCATCTTGCGCGGCACATATGCGAAAATAACAGCCAGTGATGACTCTCCTCAAGTAGAACGCTATGAACATACCAGAAAATCTTAGTTACAGCACAGAACATCTCTGGGTCAAACCAGAGGGAAATGGCCTATGGCTGGCGGGTATCACCGACTACGCCCAGGACTTGCTGGGCGACATTGTCTTTGTTGACGCTCCCAAAGTCGGCACCAGACTGAAAGAACATGAGGCCTGCGGCCTGGTGGAATCCGTAAAGACCGGCTCTGACCTGCATGCGCCACTCAATGGAACGGTGGTGGCAATCAATGAAACACTGCAAGATCACCCCGAGCAAATCAACGACAATCCATATGCCAGCTGGATCTTCAAATTTGAAACCGGGCAGGCGGATGCGGCCAGCTTATTGAACGCTGAAAGCTACCGCCAATTAATCGGCCAGCAGTAAAGCGCCAGCCATCAATACTGGCCGGAGGTTATACGCTGTTTCAGCGCCTCCATGAGGTCTCGCTCCAATTTCGTTTTCAGCGCTTTCTCGATGATAACCAGCTCACTCAAAATTGCTTTTTTGATGGCAGCCTGGATAAGAGGTTCCATTTCACTCAACAGCTGTTGTTGCTGAGCTGGCGTCAGCGCGCCATGCGCCTGCGTTCCATCCTGTTCAGGTTCAGCCTCATTCAGCCCGTGCATCAGGGTCGGCAACTGCGCGCTTGCCACATCGATAAACTGCAAAGGCTGATGACCGTCGTAGGATTCCGTCAAACGCGGGATACTGTCTTCGGCCGGGGCCGGTCTTGCACGGCCTTGCTGCGTTAAAGCATTGATGCGGCTCAGCACTTCGCTGAGCTGTTTGCCGGGCTCTGCTGTAATCTGACTCATAAGGCGGCTCCACTTGCGTCAAATGAACGCATCTCATAACCCCGATCACGATAGAATTTGTAGCGTGTGCGCGCTTTCATCCTGTCTTCTTCTTGTAAGCCCACTATCTCGATAAGACGAGTGAAACGGCTGAAAAACGGCGGGTACTCCGACTGCAGGTTGATCAGCACATCGTGATGCGGCAACTGTTCTGCCTGCCAATCCAGAATAATCGGCGTCACTGCTGCCAACTCATGCGCAGCATGACAGTGCGGCAGGAAACTGGTTGGCGATTGCGACCAGAGCCTACCTTCAACTTCACGCACCGTATCCTGATCCGGCGCGAGAACCATCAGTCGCCGGCCTTTCATCGTCGCCTTTTCACTCAGCTCGGCAACTTTCTGCAGCTTGTCTTCAACATTAAAGAAGAATTCGATGCGCGTCATGCTGCCGATTATCCTTTTGCTGCACGCTGTGCGAGGAATTGCGTCAGCAAGGGAACCGGACGGCCGGTTGAGCCCTTTTCCTTGCCTGATTTCCAGGCAGTTCCAGCGATATCCAGATGCGCCCAATCGTACTTCTTGGCAAAGCGGGAGAGGAAGCAGGCTGCAGTGATGCTGCCGGCAGCACGTCCGCCAATGTTCGCCATATCCGCGAAATTACTATCCAGCTGGCCCTGATAATCTTCCAGCATCGGCATGTGCCAGGCACGATCCTGCGCGCCTTCGCCCGCTGCCAGCAGTTCTCTCGCCAAGGCATCGTGGTTACTGAAAAGGCCGCTCAGGTGGTGGCCAAGCGCAATCACACAAGCACCAGTCAAGGTCGCAATATCAACTACTGCAGCAGGTTCGAAGCGTTCGGCATAGGTCAATGCATCGCACAGAATCAGGCGCCCTTCAGCATCGGTATTCAACACCTCAATTGTCTGGCCTGACATGCTGGTCAACACATCGCCAGGCCTGATTGCATTGCCATCCGGCATATTCTCGCAAGTGGGGATGATACCGACCGCATTGATCGGCAGATCCATCTCGGCAATGGTCTTGAATGTTCCCAACACGCTGGCAGCGCCACACATGTCATATTTCATTTCATCCATCTCGGCGCCCGGCTTCAGAGAGATACCGCCGGTATCGAAAGTAATGCCCTTACCCACCAGCACGACAGGATTCTGGCCCTTTTTGCCTTTTTTGTGCTGCAATACAATCAGCTTGGGAGGCTGGCGGCTACCTTGTGCCACGCCCATGAATGAACCCATACCGAGCTTTTCCATCTCCGGGCGATCCAGCACCTGTACCTGCAAACCGTGCGACTTGGACAAGGCTTTTGCCTGCTCCGCCAAATAAGCTGGCGTACAGACATTGGGCGGCAGGTTGCCAAGGTCTTTTGCCAGGCTGACGCCGCTAGCTAGCGCCAGGCCCTGTTTGAGTCCGGCTTCTGCCGGTTTGATGTCGGTGCGGCTGGCAACATTGATAGTGAGCTTTTTGATTCCCTTGGCCGCATCCGCCTTTTTATCCTTGGAAGCCTTACCCTTCATGCAATCGAATTTATAGACAGCATCCATGGCAACTTCAGCGAATTGTGCCACTCTCCAGGCGATATCGTGCTTCCTGACAAGCAACTCAGCAAGGAAACTCACGGCATCGGAAGCGCCGCAGCTATTCACAGCCTTGATCGAAGCCTTGACTGCCTGACGGTAGTGCTTTTCATCAAACTCGCGCTCTTTGCCTAGACCGACCAGCAGTACGCGTTCACCGGGCAGGCCAGGAACTGCCTGCAGAAGCAGGGTGGAGCCGATCTTGCCATCCATGTCGCCGCGCTTGAGCACAGCCGTCAGATAGGCACTGGAGGCCTGATCCAGGGCTTCCGCAGGTGCGGAAAGTTTGCGCGATTCATAGACGCCAACAATGAGACAATCACTACGCTGTTTTTCCGGATTACCGCTTTTTATGCTAAATTCCATTCACTGTTCCTCGTTGTTGACTTTGATTGAATTATCCTGCGTTTTCACCGCAACTCAAAATATTGATAGGTAGAAATTTTCCCACCCATGCTGTTTAAACGATCATTGCTGCATGAGCTTGTCACCATGGCTGCGGGTGCATTCCTCATTCTGGTGGGGATCGTGATTGCCCAGCGCGTCGCCTACTATATCGGGATAGCGGCCAGCGGCAGCCTCGCCAGCGATGCCATCAAGACCTTGCTTGGCTTCAACATGATTCGCTTCCTGCCCATGTTACTGTCACTCAGTCTGTTTCTTGCAGTGCTGCTTACCTTGTCGCGCTGGTACCGTGACAGCGAGATGGTGGTCTGGTTCAGCGCCGGCAAGAGTCTATCCAGCCTGATACGCCCTGTGATCTCCTTCGCTTTACCGGTCATTCTGGTCATCGGCATGCTCAGCCTGTTCGTCACGCCCTGGGCCACGCAAAAGGCTTCGGAGTTCCGCGATATGCTGAAAAGCCGCGATGAACTGGCTACCATTACACCCGGCGTATTCAAGGAATCGCGCAGTGCAGAGCGTGTGTTCTTCATCGAGAGCTTCGACGAACTGGGCAACCTGGTCAAAAACATCTTCGTGCAGAGTGTACAGCATCAAAAACTGGGCATCATTGTTGCCAGCCAGGGTTATCGTGAAACAGCCAAAAACAACGACAGCTTTCTGGTCATGCAGGATGGCCGTCGTTACGAGGGCGAACCCAATACCCCGGAATTCACCATCACTGAGTTCGAACGTTATGCAATACGCATAGAACCGGCTGAAGTCGAAAAGTCCCTGCCGAAAACCCAGGAAAAGGGCAGCATCGAGCTATTGCAGCAACGCAGCCGGGACAGCAATGCCGAATTGCAGTGGCGCCTTGCCATGCCTATCTCCGCCTTCGTGCTGGTGTTACTCGCCATCCCCCTCAGCTTTGTCGACCCGCGCTCCGGCCGTTCCGCCAACCTGATGCTGGCCCTGCTGGTCTATGTGATCTACAACAACATGTTGAGCATATTCCAGGCTTGGGTGTCGCAAGGCAAGCTCAGCCTGCTGATCGGGCTGTGGCCGGTCCACCTGTTCTTCCTGTTGCTGACCGTCTACATGTTTTACAGACGGCTGTTTCAGCTGCCGCTGATTCCAAAATTATGGGGCAGGTAATCAATGAATCTGATTAACCGTTACCTGATCCAGGAAATCGTTGCCAGCATCATGCTCATCATGCTGGCGCTGATCGCCATGTTCTCTTTCTTCGACCTGATTCAGGAACTGGAAAGCCTGGGCATGGGTGACTACGGACTCGGCAATGTATTGATGTTTGTCCTGCTGAGCGCACCCGGCCACGTTTACGAAGTGGTGCCGGTCGCAGTGCTGGTAGGTACCATGTACGCCCTCGGACGCCTGTCACGCAATTCAGAGTTGATCATTCTGCGAGTCAGCGGTATTTCAGTTGCCAGTCTCGCCTGGTCCCTGGTACGCATCGGTTTTATTTTCGCGGTTTTGACCTTTGTTGTTGGCGAGTTTGTCACCCCTTACACCGAGAAGACTGCACAGCGCATGCGTATCAAGGCTACCGATTCGGTAATTGCCCAGGATTTTCGCTCAGGCTTATGGATCAAGGATGGCCGCAGCTTCGTCAATGTCGAGGAGGTACTGCCGGACACGACACTGCTCAACGTGCATATTTACGAGTTCGACCAGGATTTCCACCTGCGCACTATCAGCGATGCCAAAACCGGCCAATTTGAGGAAGATGGATGGAATTTGGGTGAAGTGACGCAAACACTGTTTGGCGAGGAAAAGATCAAATCCGTTTATTTCCCGGAAGCCAACTGGCAATCATTGATCCGGCCGGAATTGCTTAATGTGTTGCTGATACAACCAGAGAAAATGTCGGCACGCAACCTGTTTTCCTACATTACGCACCTGAGTGAAAACAAGCAGAAAACTTCAAGGCATGAAATCGCACTGGCGGCCAAGGTCATCTATCCCGTCGCCTGCATGGTAATGGTCGTGCTTGCGCTACCCTTCGGCTTCCTGCAGCAGCGTTCCGGTGGTGCCAGCGCCAAGATATTCCTGGGCATCATGCTGGGCGTGTTCTACCAGGTCATGAATCGCGTATTTGTCCACCTTGGCCTGCTGAACGACTGGTCAGCGATTTTCAGCACGGTCGTCCCCACGCTGCTGTTTCTGATTGCCGGGCTGACCATGCTGTTTATGGTGGAACGGCGCTAGTTATGATGGAGCGACATTAGGAAGATTTCATCTTCTTGTCTATCAGGCCGAGCCTGGTTCCCGACAGGCGGTCGTGCAGATACAGGCCATCCCGATCGAACAATGCCCAGATAAAAGCAAGCCCGAAGAAAATACTGGCAAGCACATAGCGCTTTATCGCCTGGTTCCTTGTCAGCGGGCTTCCATCGCGTGTCATCAACCTGATGCGCCAGGTCTGCATGGCCAGAGTCTGTCCCCCACGGGTCCAATTCCATACAAAATAAGCACCACAGACCAGCCACAAATAAAACTGGAAGAAATACCGCTTGGGGGCTGCTGTAGCATCGCCAAAGACGATCAGGAAAATGAATGCTGCCAGCATCAAAACCGCCAGCAGCAGAATGGAATCGTAAACCAGGCTGGACAAACGACGCAGCCAGCCGGGCGAAGCAGTTGAAGTTAACACGATATTATTGATAGCCAGAACCGGCCGGGACTAGTTTGCCATGTCGCCGTTGCCATAGACTTCGGGGTTCTGTTTTCGTAACAGTTCACGCTTGGCCTCGGGCAGGCTTTGATATTCACGCCATTTTTTTCTCAGTTCCTGCTTTTTCTCCGGAGGCAACTCCTTGAATTTCTCATGCTTTTTGCGGGCGTTCTCGCGCTCGTAGGGTGTCATGCGGCTCCAGCGCGTGAGCCTTTCCTGTACGCGCTGCTGACGGTCAGCATCCATTTTCGGATAATCACGCGCAATTTCCAGCATACGTTCACGTTGCCAGGGCCTCAAGGTATCCCACTCCCCGGCAAGCGGACTGAGTACCTTCTGCTGATCCGCAGTCAGTTGAGCCCAGCTTGGATGTTGCGCCGTTTCAGGTTCCGCCAGTACATGTCCGGAGCATAATGCAAAAACCAGTGCTATTGCTGCGAGGTACGCGCTACCCATGCATCAAATCCTTTGTCCAAAAAAGCCTCGGGCGGCAGTTCCGCACCCAGTAAAAAAGCATCGCCCTGCTCAATGGCCGGCTGGGGCATTAATTGCTGCGTGACAATAAAAACCATCAGCGCCGCACTGGCTATCATAACAGCTGGCATGATGACACGGTGTTGATGCGTGTAGTCGCCAAACATGCGAAGCACATGCGAAATTCCGTCTGCCCCAGCTACTGTCGCAGCCTGCTTGCGTTGCGCCATCTGTCCAACCGCTTTCATTCTGGCCGCATACAAACGATCCAGCACCTTGCGGTCAAGCTGGCCGATGCTTTCATCCAGCAGATTGATAATTTCTTTTGCAGATTCGTGTTCGGTTTTCATCGATTAATTTCCTCTACTTATCGCCCATCCGATGATGGCTGCTCTATGGAGAGTCAAATTACTCCGAAATAAATAATCATAGTCGTTGTTTAGAAAAACCATGTTTTTCCAGCGTTGATGCGAGTGCGTGTACGGCACGCGAACAATGAGTCTTGACACTGCCTTGTGAACATCCCATCGATGCTGCCGTCTCGGCCACATCCATATCTTCCCAGTAACGCAGAATGAAGGCTTCACGTTGACGCGCAGGCAGTTTACTGATGGCCTCTTCAATTATAGCAAGCGTCTGACTGCGTTGAAGCTGTGCCTCGGGCTGGTCGGCATCATTGTCCGGGTCACCTGCAAGAATTTCAAGCGGGTCGGTCTCATCGTCATCCTGACCGCTGCCGAAGGAAGAAAGCAGCGTTGTCCACAAATTGCGGACTTTCTGCCGGCGCCAATAGTCCTTGGTGGTATTTTGCAGTATCCGCTGAAAAAGCATGGGATACTCGGTCACTGGCCGGTCGGCATATTTCTCGGACAGCTTCATCATGGAATCCTGCACGATGTCGAGTGCAGCATGATCGTCACGCACGGCATAAGCAGTCTGCCTGAATGCGCGGCGCTCGACTTCAGCGAGAAAATCAGAAAGCTCTTGTGGAGTTGCCATCTTGAGTCAGCGAGAAGGTGCCATTACGTGATATTTTGTATTGATTGCTTTGGTTTCCATGGCGCATGGACGTTATTCGTTTGCAGCAGTTGATTCGAGTATATCAGGTTTGCATTTTGTCTCTGACCAAGATTTAGCTACAATCGTTTCAACTCAATATAATTCAAGTTCCATGGCCAAACTGATTCTTATCGCAATTGCAATCTGGCTGATTGTCACTGTGCTGAAACGCTATCGCAAAGGTTTAAATCAGCCCGGCGAGCCTTCGGCGGCAAAACGCCAAAGTTCCGAAACCATGGTTCAATGTGCGCATTGCGGCATTCACCTTCCACAAAGCGAAAGTATTCAATCACATGGCCAGCACTTCTGCAGTCAGGCGCATGTTCACGCGCCGCACGATGAAACCGGGGACTGAGCCAGCTCCTTCTCATATTTTGCCGAGCGCCTACTGGCGCTCGATGCGTTTTTCGCACCTTTACCGCTTCGTTATCGCCTGCGGTCTGACCGCCTACTATTTCTTCTGGCAAGATTCGCCCTGGCGAGCTGATTACAACAGCGACCTCTACCTTAAATTAGCCCTGTCATATCTCGCATTCAGTCTCGCTGCCGCATTTCTGAGCTGGCTGAAAATCATCATTCTGGATCGCAAGCTAACACTGATCACCGTCATTGACATCGGCTTTATCGTAGCACTGATTTATGCAGCGGGCGGCCTGGAAAGCGGCTTGGGGCTGCTGCTGGTACTGGCGACAGCAAGCGCCAGTCTTTTCAGCCAGGGCCGACTGGCTTTGTTTTACGCAGCGATTGCCAGTATCGCCCTGCTACTCGAACAGTCTTATCAGTTTATGACCTTGACGCAAGACCAGGCCGATTACACGCATGCGGTCATGCTCAGCCTGAGTTGTTTCGCTACTGCCTGGCTGGCACACAGTTTCTCGAAACGCACCATACAAAGTGAGGCACTGGCATCACAACGCGGTGTGGACCTGGAGAACATGGCGCAGATCAACCAGCTGATCACCCAGGAAATACAGGACGGTATCCTGGTCGTAGACAAGGATTTCAAAATACGCCACTACAATACGCAGGCCAGCGAATTGCTCGGTAGCCCGCACGAAGCTGCCACACTTCAGGAATATGCGCCGGAAGTAGCGGAGCTGCTAGTTCGCTGGATAGCCAATGCGGACAAGCTAAAAACCATAGGTTCACCCCAAAAACTCAGGCTGCATGAACGTGAGCTCCGCTTGCGCCTGATGCCCATCGGCAACGAAAGGCGGGACGGATCCGTGATCTTCATTGAAGACTGGAGTCAGATTCAGATCCAGGCCCAGCAGATGAAATTAGTGGCACTGGGACGACTGACCGCCAATATCGCCCATGAAATCCGCAATCCCCTCAGCGCTATCAGCCATGCCAATCAATTATTGCAGGAAGAGGAACTGAAAGACCCAGCCATCAAACGCATGCTGCAAATTGTAGAGGACAATGTCACCCGGCTGGACCAGATCGTAAAAGATGTACTGGAGCTGAACCGGCGCGACCGTACCCAGCAGGAGATGATAGGCTTGGCCAAGTTTCTCAAGGATTTCCACGCCCAGTTTTGCCTGGTGGAAAAAATCCCACCTGAATTTTTCAAAATGTACCTGGCCGGACACGACGAGGAAATCCTGTTCGATCGCCGGCATTTGAACCAGATTCTGTGGAATATCTGCCGCAATGGCTGGCGCCACAGCCGCCAACAGGATGGCAGCCTGATACTATCCCTGATTGAGTCCCCTTCGGCCAACACCATTACACTCGCCATCAAGGATGATGGCGCCGGCGTCTCGAGTGAGATAGTGCAGAATCTGTTTGAGCCATTTACCACCACCGAACCGGCGGGGACCGGGTTAGGGCTGTATATTGCCCGCGAGCTGTGCGAAGCCAACGGCGGCAGGATCCAGTACCAGCAAACGGATAACGGCAGCCTGTTTTTGATTCAACTGAAAAGGCACATTACGCAATGACGACAAAACCCGCTTGCCTGGTTGTCGATGACGAGACAGATATTCGAGAGCTGCTGGTGCTGACGCTGGAGCGCATGGGAATCGCAGCGTTCAGTGCGGCCAACGTCGACGATGCTAAATACATGCTCGGCCAGCGCCAATATGCACTTTGCCTGACAGACATGCGTTTGCCTGACGGCAACGGGCTCGACCTCGTCAAACATATCAGCAGCACCTATTCCGGATTGCCGGTAGCCGTCATTACCGCCTACGGCAGTGCCGACAATGCGGTTTCCGCCCTGAAAGCGGGCGCTTTCGATTATTTAAGCAAGCCAATTTCACTGAACCACCTGCGCCCGCTGATCCAGTCTGCGCTCAAATTACCCGCTCCCCAGACTCCGGCTTTCAGCAGCCCGAGCATGATAGGCGAATCTGCTACCATGGTGCAGGTCAGGGGGCTGATAGAAAAACTCGCAAGAAGCCAGGCGCCGGTTTATATCAGCGGCGAATCGGGCAGCGGCAAGGAACTGGCAGCAAGACTGATCCACCTTAACAGTTCACGCCGGGATGCCCCTTTTATTGTCGTCAAATGCGGAGCGATACCCGCCAGCCTGATGGAAAGTGAATTTTTCGGCCTCAAAAAAGGCGCACTTGCCGGCACGCATCAGGATAAGCAGGGGCTGTTCCAGGCAGCCAGCGGTGGAACCCTCTACCTCGATGAAGTGGCTGATTTACCGCTACCGATGCAGGTCAAACTTTTGCGTGCGATACAGGAGAAGAAAGTACGGATGGTGGGAGATCACCATGAGGAAAGCATCGATGTCCGCATTATCAGCTCCACGCACCGCAATCTGGGCGTAATGATGGAGAACAACCTGTTCAGGCAGGATCTTTATTATCGCCTCAATGTAATTGAACTGAAGATGCCTGCGCTCAGGGCGCGCATTGAGGACATAACCCCACTCGCCCAGGCACTGCTGGAGAAACTGTCAAAACAAGCACGCATTCCTCCACCAATCATCGACGCAAAAGCCATGCAGGCGCTCAGGAAATATGCCTTCCCGGGTAATGTGCGCGAACTGGAAAACATACTGGAACGGGCATTGGCATTATGCGATGGCAAGACTATCAGCGTCGACGACCTGTTGCTGGAAAATGCCTACGCCAATATACCCGTGGCCGTGCCCATAGAAAACAATGGATTGCCACTGCCTGAATATCTGGAAAGTATAGAAAAGACAGCCATTCTGAACGCGCTGGAAAAAACCCGGCACAACAAAACCGAGGCAGCAAGATTGCTCGGCGTCAGCTTCAGGACCCTGCGCTATCGCTTGTCAAAACTTGGGCTGGGCAAAGAGCACGATGATTGATAACGCTGGCATACACCGGAATGCGCAACTCATCCCCTCGCCCAATTATGACGACAGGCCGGATACGGCTATTACACTGGCAATCATCCACAACATCAGTCTGCCTCCGGGGGAATATGGCGGTAATGGCGTGATCGAGCTATTTACCAACCGGCTGGACCCTAACGCTCATGCCTACTATGCCGGGATTCAGCAGTTAAAGGTGTCATCACATTTTTTTATCCGTCGCGATGGCAGCCTGATTCAATTCGTCTCCTGCTTGAAGCGTGCCTGGCACGCAGGACAATCGAATTGGCAAGGTCGTGAACGCTGCAATGATTTTTCTGTCGGAATCGAGCTGGAAGGTAGTGACCATGACGCTTTTGAAGACGCACAGTATCTTTGCCTCAATCAACTGCTTGAAGCATTGAAGACTGCATATCCGATCAAGGCTGTCGTTGGCCATTCCGACATCGCCCCGGAACGCAAAACGGACCCGGGGCCTTATTTTGACTGGTCGAGAATCATCAACACCTGAAAATTGATGATTTAATGGACAGCTCAGATCAATCCTGGAACATAAAGCGAAGCACCGAAGTGAGAAAGCCAGAGATAATGCCCAGAAGACGATATCCACATCTGTTAATGGTTGCCTGCCTTGCCATGACAATGGCCGCCTGCGGCAAAAGCGAAACACCCAAGGAAAGTAGGCCCTCAGCAACACTGGTAAGTGTGGCAACCGCAGAAACCATCATGCTCGAGGTTCGTGAGGAGACGGTAGGCACACTCGAAGGCCTGATCGACCCCACTGTTTCAGCAGAAGTCGCTGGCAGGGTATTGCGCGTTGAAGCCAGACCGGGTCAACGCGTTAAAAAAGATGATGTTCTGGTTCTCCTCGACCCCACGGATCTGGCTTTACAAAGAAGGGAAGCACAGGCTGAGGTTGGTCGAATCGAAGCGCTGCTGGTCAATCAGGAGCGCACCCTGGAGCGCAATCAGGCACTTGTGGAGAAACAGTTCATCTCGAAAAATGCACTGGATGATATTTCGACCCAGAAATCCGCACTTAAAAATGAGCTGGAAGCAGCGCGGGCACGCCTTGCCAGCATAGAGTACAACGGCAGCAAGACCCGTGTGCTTGCCCCGGTCGACGGCGTAATTGAGGTGCAAATCGTATCGCCAGGCGATTTTGTCAGCATCGGCTCACCCCTGATGAAAATCGTCAGCAATCAGCGCTTGCGTGCGCACCTGCCCTTCCCTGAACGCGTCGCCCCCAGAATCAGGGCCGGACTCAAAGTCCGCTTAACTACACCCGCATCTCCTGACGAAGTCATCTCGGAAGTGCGCGAAATGAAGCCACTGATAGGTACCAACAATCGTGCCATTGATGTGCTGGCGGATGTAACCGGCAAGGAAGACTGGCAATCCGGTGCCAGCGTCAACGGTGTCGTCGTTATCGGCACCACCGAAGCCGTGGTAGTGCCGGAGCAAAGTGTGGTGCTGAGACCGGCGGGGGACGTGGTATATGTCATCAAGGACAACAAGGCGGAACAGAGAGTAGTTAAGGCGGGGCTGCGGCAGGAAGGCATGGTCGAGATTATTGATGGCATAGTCGCAGGTGAAGTGGTTGCTGTCGATGGCGCCTCTTTCCTGACCGACCAGGCTGAGGTATCGATACAAGGTCAGACCGTCAACCAGAACCAGCCCCCAGCGAAAGAAAACACCGCCTCATGAACTTGCCCGAGATTTCCATCAAGCGCCATGTGCTGGCATGGATGCTGTCCGGCCTGCTCGTGCTGCTGGGCATGATCAGCTACCAGCGCATAGGCGTCGACCGCTTTCCGTTCATCGAATTTCCCATACTTTCGGTCACCACCAATCTGGTCGGCGCCAACCCCGACATCGTCGATGCCAGCATTACCAGCGTTATCGAGACCTCAGTAAACACCACGCCGGGCATCGAACATATCGCCTCGTCTTCATCACCAGGCGTCTCGGTGGTCACCATCACCTTCGCGCTGGACAAGGATATCGACGTTGCCTATAACGAGGTGCAGTCTCGCGTCAGCCAAGTGCTGCGCCGGTTGCCGGACGACGTCGACCCGCCCATCATCCGCAAAGTGGAAACCAACGCCTCACCTATCATGTGGCTGGGCTTGACCGGCGACAGGACCCCGCAGCAACTCAATCTCTATGGCCTCAACATCGTCAAGAAAAAGCTGGAGACTATCAAAGGTGTGGGCGAGGTGCGCCTCGGTGGCCGCTTGGACCGCCGTATCCGCATCAATGTCATTCCCGGACGCATGGCCGCCTACAACATTACGGCCGAGGACCTGATCACCGCATTCAATAACGAACATGTACAGCTGCCGGGCGGTTTTCTGGTCGGCGAAAAGGCCGAGCAATTGCTCAAGCTCGATCTGGAATATCACAAACTGCGTGATATTGCGGAGATGATCGTCACCTTCCGCGACGGCTCCCCGATCAAGCTGAAAGACATCGCTGAAGTCGAGGATGGCCTCGAAGACCAGCGTCAGCTGGCGCATTACAACGGCCAACCCACCGTCGGTATCGGCATCATCAAGGTTGCCAATGCCAACACCGTGGCGATTACCGACGAAGTGAAGAGGCGCGTGGATGAGGAAATACGGCCCAACTTGCCGGCCGGCATGTTCATCGACATCTCGACCGACGACTCGATTTTCATCACGGAGATTGTCAATTCCCTGCAGGAGCACCTGATCGAAGGTACCCTGCTGGCGGCCATCATCGTCTGGATATTCCTGCGCTCGCTGCGCTCTACACTGATTATCGCGACCGCCATCCCGGTGTCCTTGCTGGGCGCGGTCGCCGTCATGTATTTTTCCGGCTTTACCTTCAACTCCATGACGCTGCTCGCCCTGCTGCTACTGATCGGGGTGGTGGTCGATGATGCGATTGTGGTCCTGGAGAATATCTTCCGGCACCGTGAAATGCCCAATTCAACTGCCATGTCCGCCGCCGTCAACGGCAGCAAGGAGGTAGCCTTCGCCGTCATCGCCTCCACCCTGTCCCTGGTCTGTATCTTTGCGCCGGTCATTTTCATGGACGGCATCATCGGCCAGTTCTTCGAATCCTTCGCTGTAGTCGTCACCTTTGGTGTGCTGGTCTCGCTGTTTGTCTCGCTCACACTCACCCCCATGCTCTGCTCACGCTATCTGCGCATAGAAACCCAGCACGGCAGGCTCTACAAGCTGCTGGATCGTTTCTTTCACCGCATGGATCGCCTCTATGTGGAAAGCCTGGCCTGGGCGCTGGCGCATCGCTGGAAAGTAGTTCTTGCAACCACCCTCGTCGTGCTCTCCAGCGGCTTTCTGTTCGCGCAGGTCAGCAAGGAATTCGTACCGGCAGCCGATGAAGGCCGCTTCCGCATCTCGTTCAAGACACCGCTCGGATCCAGCCTGGAATATACGGAAACGCGGCTCAACATGATCGAGGGCATCCTGGCCGGCTACCCGGATGAAATCGCCAGCTACTTCACCACCATCGGCTTCGGCGCCCAAGGCCAGGTCAACACCGGCAACGCCAATATCCGCATGACAGATCGCAATGAACGCGATATGAGCCAGCAGGAACTGATGAACCGTATCAGGCAACAACTTGAGGATATCTCCGGCGTTCGCGCTTTTGCAGCACCGATCGCTATCGTCGGGGGACAGCGTTCAGAGAAACTGCAATTCAACCTGTCCGGCGACAATCTGCAACAGGTCGGCAACCTGGCAAAAACCATGCAGAAACGACTTTCGGAGACCCCAGGCATGGGCAGGGTCGATGTCGATATTGAGCTGGACCTGCCACAGCTGGTAATGACAGTAGACCGTGTACGGGCTGCCAGTCTGGGCATTACGGCCCGGGACATCGCCACAGCCATCAGCCTTTACAGTGGCGGCATCGACGTTGCCAGTTTCAATGACGAACCGGGTGACGGCCAGCGTTACAACATCCGCATCAAGGCGAGGAAAGGCAGCTTGACGCAAACCGATGACCTGAAGAAAATCTTTCTGAGAAGCAGCAGTGGGGAGCTGGTGCGACTGGACTCCGTAGTCACCTTCAAACAGTCCCTGGGTGCCGCAGTCATCGGCCGTTTCGACCTGCAGTATGCAGCCACCCTCTACGCCAGCCCGGACATTCCACTGGACCAGGCAGTCGCCAGCATCGACCAGATTGCCAGCGAGATACTGCCGCCCGGCTACAACATCCGCCTGGCCGGGGAGGCTGAAGAGATGACCAAGACCATCAACAACATGGTATTCGTCTTTGCACTGGCACTGGTGCTGCTCTACATGGTGCTGGCCAGCCAGTTCAATTCATTCCTGCAACCGCTGATCGTGATGGTTGCGCAGCCGCTGGCAGTCATCGGCGGCGTTCTGGCGCTGGTGCTCACCGGCAACTCACTGAATATTTTTTCCATGATCGGCATGGTGCTGCTGATCGGCCTGGTGGCGAAAAACTCCATCCTGCTGGTCGACCTGACCAACCAGTTACGGGAGAAAGGTACCGATATTGACGATGCCCTGCGCCAGGCCTGTCCGATCAGGCTGCGTCCGGTTCTGATGACCTCGCTCACCGTGATCCTGGCGCTGCTGCCAGCAGCACTCGGCCTAGGGGCTGGTTCCGAGACTAACGGCCCGCTGGCGATTGCAGTCATCGGCGGCATGATTTCATCAACCTTGCTGACGCTGATCGTGGTGCCTGCTGTATATTCGCTGGCGACCCACGGCCAGCAGCGCTTTGAAAACAGAACGCAATCCGGTACCTGATACACGACGGAATTTCCCGTTGCCAACTGGATAAACCACCAAGGGGAATTCAATGAATAACCGTGTTCAGCAACTGTTGGAGCAGATTACAGCGCTAGAGGATGAATTGCGCACCGCGCTTAGTGAACAGCCATCCAGCATCTATTTCCAGATCAAGGGCAAACGCGTCGAATTCGAAAAATCCGTGCGGGAAGCGCACAGCAGAATGAAGACCAACTTTTTCCGTTGGCTGGTCATCTACCGCCCGCTCAACCTGATCACCGGCCCCATCATCTACAGCATGATCATTCCCCTGGTCATCGCCGACATTTTCATCAGCTTCTACCAGTTCACCTGCTTCCCCATTTACGGCATTAAACGGGTGCGACGCAGCGACTACATCATCTTTGACCGGCAACAACTGAATTACCTGAATTTCATCGAGAAATTCCACTGCACCTATTGTGCTTACGGCAGCGGCATGATTGCCTACATCAGCGAGATTGTGGCTCGCACCGAACAGTATTTCTGCCCGATCAAGCATGCGAGAAAAGTGCTGGGCACCCATGCTCGTTATGCGCGCTTTCTGGATTTTGGCGAAGCTGAAGATTACGAGGCGAAGCTGGAGGAATTCCGCCAGCAATTGGCAAAAGAAAAATAATGAATGTAAAACGCGACTGCTTTGTAAGGAAGCTCTGATCAGGATTTACCGGCTTCGGCATTGACCAGCTTATCAACGACCAAACTACCTACCATATCGCCTTCCACATTGACGGCGGTTCTGAAAGTATCCAGCGCCCGGTCTATCGGCAACAGAATCGCAATTGCCTCGGCTGGCAGCCCAACGGACTGCAGTACCATCACCATGGTCACCATGCCAGCACTGGGAATACCTGGCGCCCCCATGGCAGCGATCATCGCAGTAAAGAACACGATCATTTGCTGCAACAGGTTCAATTCAATGCCGACCAGATTGGCGATAAACAACGCTGCTGCCGCTTCATAAAGCGCGGTGCCATCCATATTGATGGTGGCGCCGAGCGGTGCGACAAAACCGGCAATATCGCGCTTGACTCCAAGGTTTTGTTCAACACAGCGCATGGTCACTGGCAAGGTTGCCGCACTAGAACTGGTCGCCAGTGCTGTAATGATCGCCTCTCTTGAGCCACGGAAAAATACCTGTGGCCTGACTCTGGTCACCAGATAAAGTATCAGTGGCAGTATGACCAGGCCATGCAGGAAGGTGGTGCCCAATACGATCGCAACAAACTTGCCCAGACTGGCGAACATCGCAATATCCTGGGTCGCCATCAGCTTGATGAGCAATGCCATGATACCGAGCGGGGCGATGATCATGACCCAGCCGACAATACGCATGGTCAGTTCAAGGAATTCCTGCAGCAGCTGATGAATATGCCGGTAGCGTTCGCCACCCATGACCAGCGCAATGCCGATAAACAGCGCAAAGACGACGACGGCAAGCACATTGTTCTGCGCAAATGCAGCAAAAGGATTAACAAACAACCTGCCAAGGAACTGCGCGAAGAACTGGGGCAGTGTCAGCTGATCGGCATGGAAACTCTCCATCGCACCGGCAAACATGGCGATGTACATGCCTTCGCCCGGCTTGAAAATATTGCTGAAAAGCATCGCAATGAAAACCGCAACCATCATTGTCAGCAGGAAATAGGCCAGCGAAAGTTTCCAGACCCGCTGTATCTGGCCATGTCCCTGCAGATTTGCAATACCCACGGCAATGGAGGTAAATACCAGCGGAATCAGGATCATCTTCAAAAGATCGATGAAAATCCTGCCCACGATATCGCTGGTATACAAGCCCAGCTTTACGATTTCATTTTCCGGGCCAGAGGTCTGAAAAAGCAGGCCGATAACCAAACCCAAAACAGCAGACAATAAAATCTGTAGATTCAGGCTGGGAAGTCTCATGCCGGTTTGGCCATTTTCTTCGCTGGCTTCCTGGCCGGTTTCTTCTCGCCGGCTTTACTGGCTTTCTTTAACTTTGCCGGTACTTCAACTGGCGTTTCTGCCTCTATTGTTTCTTCATCTTTTGCTTTTTCAGCCTTGATTTCAGCCTTGGGCTCAAGCACTTTTCCGGCCGGTTTTTTCTCGAAGACCGCGGCAAAAAAACCATCGGTTTGATGCAGATGCGGGAACAGTTTGAAGTAATCGCCGGTATCGAGTGCAATATGCTGCTGCGCCAGAATCCCGCTAGCCGGCAGCAGGCTGAACTCAGGGTGCGTTTCCAGGAAAGCCTCGGCAATCAGTTCATTCTCGTCCTGCAACAGGCTGCAGGTGGCATAAACCAGGCGGCCGCCTTCCTTCACCAGTCGTGCGGCACGATCCAGTATCGAAGCCTGCTTCACCGTCAGCTCACTGATATCCCGCTGGGTCTGGCGCCATTTCAGGTCAGGATTCCGCCGCAACGTACCCAGCCCGCTGCAGGGCGCATCGACCAGCACGCGATCGAACTTGGCCTGCAGGCGTTTCAGTTTCGGGTCCTGCTCGCTGCTGATAAGCTGGCTGTGCAGATTGGAAAGTCCCGAGCGTTTCAGCCTTTGCCCCAGATTGGACAAGCGTTTTTCAGACACATCGAAGGCGTACAAGCGGCCGGAATTGCGCATGAGCGCGCCCATGGCCAGCGTCTTACCGCCAGCACCTGCACAGAAATCCGCCACCATTTCTCCGCGACGCGGCGCCACCAGATGCGCCAGCAACTGGCTACCCTCGTCCTGCACCTCGATCTTGCCGTCAGTAAAGAAAGGATGACGGCTGATGGTCATTTTTTGCGCCATACGAAGACCAATCGGCGAATAAGGGGTGATAGCAATATCAGCCGATTCGCTCAGGAACCTTTGCAAGACATCTTCACGCGTGGCCTTGATGGTATTCACGCGCAGGTCCAGGCTGGCTGGTTGATGCATGCTGCGGGCAATGGTCAGGGCTTCAGCTTCGCCATATTGCTCGCTCAGTTTCTGCCACAGCCATTCGGGCAGGTCTGCCTGTTGTGCCGGAGTCTGGCCTTCGGTCGACCTGGCCTTGATTTCCTGTGCCCATTCCTTCTGCTGCTTGTTCAGGCTGGCATCCAGATCACGCAGGCTCATGCCCTGCACACGCAGCAACAGGGCCAGCAGCAATTTGCGCGGGTCCTCGCCGTCCGTCAGATGTACCAGCAAAGCCTTGCGACGCAGGACGCCATACACCGACTCGGCCACGAAAGCACGGTCCTTGTTACCCAGCTCGCGATTCTGGCGAAAAAAAGCGCCGAGCTTGGCATCCGCCGGGCCGGGGTTATTCATGACATCGGCCAGCGCCATGCCAGCCAGTCGCATCAAATTGGGATCGACTCTCATCATTGAAGTAATTCTGTATTGATATTGCTGACTACTTGTTCGATCACACTGCCATCCTTTTCTGTTTTACGTATTTTCACTGGCAAGTAGTTGTATTCCAACGCAAGCCAAAGTTCGGTTTTTTCATCGCCATCATCATTGATATTCTCAATATGCATGGCGCGCATCACGCCCATTTTAGTCATCAAATCCTCTTCGCCGACAAAACTGTAGCCATACGCCTTAATGCGTTTGCCGTTGGTGATGTTCAATTGCATCTCCTGCAAAGGCGGCACAAACATGAATTGATACATGAAGCTGACCAGATCCTGCGCATCCCTGGGCAGGCGCGCAGTCTTGATTCCCTTCTCGGTCTCCAGGCTAAGACTGCGATTCTCCCAGTCAAAAATTGCGCGCTGTGCCTTGCCTGATTTTCCGTACTGGTAAAGAAAATTCTGCGGCTGCAACCCTTTTTCGGTCACCAGGCCTTCACTACGCTGAGTCAGATTGCCGGAAATAAAGAGGGAGGCAAAACCCTTGGCCTCGCTCACGCTTTCCAGTAGATAGGTGCCATCCCCTCTGGCAATGTAACGGATTCTGGTCTGCCCGACCTTGTAGCCATCGATGCCACGCAATATTTCAAACTCACTCTCGACAAAATTGAGCGGCGGCGCTTCTTCCTCAATCAGGCTTACTGCAGGTACAGGCTCCAGTTCCGGTTCCGGCGCGGCAAGCACTTCTGCAGGCTCATCGACTGTTGTTTCGTCACCGGCAAACTCCTGCGGCGAAGTTTCCACGACCGGTTCAACCGCTGGCATCTCTTCCACTGGTGTTACTGCAGGCGGCTCCGGCTCCGGCTCTGGTGCAGGTTCTTCTGTTTTCTCTGGCTCCGGCTTGTCTGCAAGCGGGATTTCGGGTTCTACCGGTTCGGGCGGAGGACTCTTTACCAACTCCGCAAACCTGACCTTGACTACATCCCTTTCCGGCTCAAACATGGAAAGATCTACATGCAGGAAACCAAGCAAAAACAAATGCAGCAATACAGAGAACAATAGCGCAAGTACAACGCGCCAAACCGCTGGATTACCCTGCAATGCAGTCCATCTATTCAGCATGCAAACTGGTTAACACCTGCTCGATAACACCCTTGTCATCCCGCGTCACAAGCTTGACCGGAAGAAAATAGCTGGCCTTGCCGCCGAGCCAGAGCTCCTTGCTTTCATCATCCGCCTCAGCGCTGGCATCCTGCAGGTGTATGGCTTTGTAAGTTCCAGACGGCACTGTGACCGGTACATCACGGCCAGCGACACGATACTCGTATTGCTTCAGTTTCTTGCCGGTGGTGACAGGCAGCTTGAATGCATCCCCCTGCGGCTGCACAAACATGAACTGATATATCAGGCTGCTGATGTCCTGAGTATCCGGTTTCAAGGCTGCACTTACCGGTTTGCCTTTCACCTTCATGTTCAGCACATTGTTGGCCCAATCGAAATCCGCAAACAGTGAACGCTTGGCCTCATTGCCCTGGTGTGACTCGAAATGCAGCGGCCTGAGACCGGCCTCACTCACCTCGCCTTCACTCAGCAGGCGGCGCACCCCAAACAGCGCATAGACGCCAATACCCCGGGTTTCGCTTTCTATGCGGTATTTCCCGTTTTCTTCGGTATAGGTTTCACTGATGTTGGCAAACGGCTGGCCATTGCGCGTCGCTTCATAAGTCACAGTCAGCGATTTTGGTGCAGCCAGCGCCAAGGATTGTGCCACCAGCAGAAATCCGATTACCACCAATTTTGCCAGAACATGCTGCATGCTTAACCTCTTATTTCGACGTAGGAATCAGCTAACGTTCGAACCATGCATCCGGTTGGCGATGTTGTGCAAAGTCGCTTCAAACGACGATGGTCGGCGCTTCACCGGCAGCCTGCGCACGGATACGGCCGATCACGGCCACCTGTTCGCCTTCGGCTTCCAGCAACTGTCTGGCCGCTGCGGCATCCTGCTCGGCCACAATGACCACCATACCGATACCGCAATTGAAAGTGCGATGCATTTCATCATCCGTCACATTTCCTTGCGCCTGCAGCCAGTTGAAAAGCGGCGGCATCTCCCAGCTGCCCTTCTTCACCTCGGCAGTCAGGCCGGCAGGCAATACACGCGGCACATTCTCGGTAATGCCGCCGCCGGTGATATGCGCCATGCCCTTGACCTTGAGCGCGGCAATCAGCTTGAGCAGGGATTTGACATAGATACGGGTTGGCGCCATGACCACATCGCGGAACGGCTTGCCATGAAAGTTGCTGTCCATGTCGACACCGGATTTTTCAATCAGCTTGCGGATCAGCGAATACCCGTTGGAATGGGCGCCGCTCGATGCCAGCCCGAGCAGCACATCACCCTCGGCGATGCTGCTGCCATCGATGATGGATTCCTTGTCGACCGCACCGACGACAAAACCTGCCAGGTCGTATTCACCGGCCGGGTACATGCCCGGCATCTCGGCGGTCTCGCCGCCGACCAGCGCACAGCCGGCTTGCTCGCAGCCATGGGCAATGCCCTTGATGACCTCGGCCGCGGTGCCGACTTCCAGCTTACCGCAGGCAAAATAATCGAGGAAAAAGAGTGGTTCAGCGCCCTGCACCAGAATGTCATTAACGCTCATGGCCACCAGGTCGATACCGACGGTGTCATGCTTGTCCAGCTGGAACGCCAGCTTGAGTTTGGTACCGACGCCATCCGTGCCGGATACCAGCACCGGGTTCTTGAACTTCTTCGGCATTTCGAACAGGGAACCGAAACCGCCGATACCGCCCATGACTTCCGGCCGCATGGTGCGTTTGGCAAACGGCTTGATCTGCTCAACCAGCGCGTCGCCAGCCTCTATATCGACGCCGGCATCACGATAACTGATCGAAGTTTTTGCCGCATCACCGTTTGAAGAATTAGAATTCAACTGCGCTCTCGCTTTCCACTCAAAAATACAACAAGATAAATCATCCATTTGAAGGCATAATTTTACCCGATATGACGACCAAACGAGAAAACCAATTGCCTGATT
>PHCD01000113.1 GCA_002842135.1 Betaproteobacteria bacterium HGW-Betaproteobacteria-8
CATGAAAGTTTATTACGACAAAGACGCAGACCTCTCCATCATCAAGAAGCTGAACGTGACTATCGTCGGCTATGGCTCACAAGGTCACGCCCATGCGCAGAACCTGAAGGACTCCGGCGTCAGTGTGACTGTCGGCCTGCGCAAGAACGGCAGCTCCTGGGCCAAGGCTGAAAACGCCGGTCACAAGGTTGAAGAAATCAGCAACGCTGTAAAAAATGCCGATGTTGTCATGATCCTGTTGCCGGATGAAAACATGGCCAGCATCTACGAAGCCGAAGTCGCACCCAACCTGAAGAAAGGCGCGGCACTGGCTTTCGCTCACGGCTTTAATATCCATTACAACCAAATCGTGCCAAGCAAGGATGTCGACGTCATCATGATCGCGCCTAAAGGCCCAGGTCACACCGTGCGTTCCGAATACCTCAAGGGCGGCGGCGTACCTTCACTGATCGCTGTCTATCAGGATGCTTCCGGCAAGGCCAAGGACATTGCCCTGTCCTACGCTGCTGCCAACGGCGGCACCAAGGGTGGCGTCATTGAGACCGACTTCCGCGAAGAAACCGAAACCGACCTGTTCGGCGAACAGGCTGTGCTGTGTGGCGGTGCTGTCGAGTTGGTCAAGGCTGGTTTCGAAACTTTGGTTGAAGCCGGCTATGCACCAGAAATGGCCTACTTCGAATGCCTGCACGAACTGAAGCTGATTGTCGACCTCATGTATGAAGGTGGCATCGCCAACATGAACTACTCCATCTCCAACAATGCCGAATACGGCGAATACGTCACTGGCCCGCAAGTCATCAATGACGAATCCCGTTGGGCAATGAAAGAAGCCTTGAAGGCTATCCAGAACGGCGAATACGCGAAGAAATTCATTCTGGAGGGCCGCACCGGCTATCCGGAAATGACTGCACGCCGTCGCTTGAATGCAGCGCACCCGATCGAACAGGTCGGCGGCAAGTTGCGCTCCATGATGCCTTGGATTGCCAAAAACAAACTGGTTGACCAGTCCAAGAACTAATCAGAAGCCATTGGACAACAAAAAAGGGCAAGACGTACAACGTCCTGCCCTTTTTTGTATCACCAGTCACTCTTATTAATTAATATCCTTATTTCCTGATCGAGGCCTGTGTGCTCAAACGTCTTGCCGTCATCATCCAATATTGCCTGCCGAAACAGGTAATCACCATCCTTGCCGGAAAATTCGCCAATGCGAAAACCGGCCGGCTGACTACGGCCGTGATTCGCTGGTTCGTTGGCCGCTATGGCGTCAACATGGCTGAAGCGTCAGAGCCCGATATCGACAAGTACGCGACCTTTAATGATTTCTTCACCCGCGCCCTGCGTGCTGATGCAAGGCCCATCGCCGACGCGGATTTCATCTGCCCGGTGGATGGCGCCATCAGTCAGTTCGGCTCGATCAGAAACGGCCAGATATTCCAGGCAAAGGGACATCAGTACTCAGCTACCGCCCTGCTTGCGGGCAACAGCGCACTGGCAGAAAAATTCAAGGACGGCAGTTTCGCTACACTATATTTAAGCCCTCGGGACTATCATCGAATCCACATGCCGTGCAACGGTCAACTGAAGAGCATGCACTATGTGCCGGGCGACCTGTTCTCGGTGAACCCACTAACGGCAGAAGGTGTGCCCGGCCTGTTCGCCCGCAATGAACGCGTCGTCTGTGAATTTGAATCCGAAGCGATCGGCAGCTTTGTGCTGGTACTGGTCGGTGCCACCATCGTCGGTAGTATGGCCACCACCTGGCATGGCGTCGTCAACCCGCCACGCTCGAAATCAGTACGAAGCTGGCGCTACGATGAACAGACTATTGCCTTGAAACAGGGCGAAGAGATGGGGCGCTTCCTGCTGGGCTCCACCGTCGTCATGCTGTTCCCGGCCGTCAAGCTGGGCTTCAATCCGCAATGGACTGCAGGCAGGATTGTCCGGCTGGGTGAAGTCATGGCCACCAAGCCCTGACTTGGCGAAGGGTAGGTTCGCTGCACGTGTTAACGGATAAATAAGTAACCCCGGTAAAGTCGGGGCTTGTTTTACTTAACTAACCAAATGCTGGATTAACCGACCTGCTGGGGTTCAGCCGCCGGTTTATTGGCGCGGCGACGCGGCCGGTCATGGTTCAGGTGATGCGACAACTCATTGAGTGCCAGGCGGTAAACATCCCGCTTGAACTCGATCACGCTATCCAGCGGCACCCAGTACTCATTCCAACGCCAGGCATCGAATTCAGGGTGCGCAGTGGCGCGCAGGGACACATCCGTATCGCGCCCCACCATGCGTAGCAGAAACCAAATCTGCTTCTGACCTCTGTAGCTGCCGCGCCATTCACGCTTGATCCAGTTGGTCGGCACGTCATAGCGTAACCAATCCCGGGTGCGGCCAAGGATCTTGACATGCTCAGGACGCAAACCGACTTCTTCCATCAATTCACGGTACATTGCCTGCTCGGGCGTCTCGCCGTGCTTGATACCACCTTGTGGAAATTGCCAGGAATGCTCCCGGATACGTTTACCCCAAAATACCTTGTTACTGGCGTTGCATAAAATAATGCCTACATTAGGTCGATATCCATCGCGATCTAACATGATAAAAAGACCTTAAAAGTTTGATCTTATTTTTTCATATTTCACCTTTTATTGATAGGGGTCATTCACTGCCGGGAGTCTGCCCGCCTTGACGCTGTTTGGCGCAGACGCTTATACTTCCAAGTCAACCATAAACTGCCAACCCGCGTTCTTAACACGCCACCAACCACCCTTTAAACAAATCTTCTTGAACTCAAAATCCCTCATCGCCGGCTGTTTTATTGCACTACTCGCCTTATCCAAACCGGGACTGGCTGATGATTACGCCTACATCACCAATCAGGGCAGTCATGATGTCAGCGTCGTCAACCTTGGCAAGAATGAGGTGGTTGCGACCATCGCCGTGGGCAAAGGACCGGTAGGTGTAGCGGTATCCAGGCAAATTCAGCGCGTATTCATTTCCAATGTGGAAAGCCAGTCCATCTCAGTCATCGACAGCCTGAACAATGTCGTGATGGATGAAATCCAGCTGAGCGGTTCACCAGTAGCCGTCACGATTTCACCAGACGGCAAGACGCTCTATGTTGCAGACTGGTATCTGGATAGCGTCATTGCCATCAACACGCAGGATTTCAAACAACAGCGCAAGGTCAGCATCGGCAAAGCGCCAGCTGGGCTTGCCATCAGCCCCGACGGCAAGACGCTGTATGTCAGCAATCGCGACAGCGATAACATCGGCGTCATCGACACACAAAGCATGACCGTAACCTCCCGCATCCCCGTCGGCGCTCATCCCTTTGGCATCAGCATCAGCCCGGACGGCCAGCGTTTATATGCGGTCAATGTCTATGAAGACAGCGTATCAGTGATTGAACTTGCCAACGGCCAATCGCATAAGATCCAGGTGGGCAAACGTCCGTACTGTGCCGCTATCAGCCCGGACAGCAAAACGCTTTTTGTCACCAACACGCAGGATGACAGCGTCTCAGTAATCGATGCCGCTTCAGGTAAAGTAATTGCCACCGTAGCCACGGGCGGGTTTCCAGAAGGCATTGATTTTGATATGGTCTCACAGCGCGTTTATGTTGCCAGCTGGTCAGAAGATTCCGTCACCGTGATTGATGCCAATACCTATAAAGTTGTTGATTCCATCAAAACCGGTCAACAAAGTCGTGCATTCGGACGTTTCATTCTCAATGCTGGCCATTGAAGCAGCGTGAAGCAGTGGATGCAACTGGAATGCAGATGGATTTTAAGAATTCCGATTAATGTCGTGAATTAAGCTGTCGTTTGTTTTATTGTTTTTATAATAGGAATGGAGAAACTCGTATGAAAAAGATTTTTGCACTACTTGCACTTGCGATCTTGCCACTCACTGCCATGGCACACGGTCCATCACCACAAAAAGTTGATAAATCCGTCGTCATCAAGGCAGAACCAGCCAAAGTCTGGGCCATGGTGAAAGACTTCGGCAATATGCACAAATGGCATCCCGCCGTTGCCAG
>PHCD01000114.1 GCA_002842135.1 Betaproteobacteria bacterium HGW-Betaproteobacteria-8
AGTTGCATATATTCATTTCACTATTAATTTCACTACTGCCGCTCCGGCGGCATTTTTTATTATTGGCTTTCCCATGACCCAGAAAATTCTCATCCTTGACTTCGGTTCCCAATACACGCAACTGATTGCCCGCCGTGTGCGCGAGGCCAATGTCTATTGCGAGCTCCACTCCTGGGATGTGAACGACAAATTCATTCGCGACTTTGCACCGGCCGGCATCATTCTTTCCGGCGGGCCGAATTCCGTATATGAGGAAGAAACCCCCAAGGCGCCGCAAGCGGCATTCGAGCTTGGCGTACCCGTGCTCGGCATCTGCTACGGCATGCAGACCATGGCCGCACAACTGGGCGGCAAGGTGGAAAACGCCACCCACCGCGAATTCGGTTATGCCGAGATCCGCGCTCGCGGTCACTCCGCCCTGTTCCGTGACATTGAGGACAGAAGCAACAGCGAAGGTCACGGTCTGCTCGACGTCTGGATGAGCCACGGCGACAAGGTCACCGAACTGCCGGCGGGTTTCAATATCATTGCCAGCAATGAGTCCACGCCGATCGCCGGCATGGCCGACGAATCACGCCGTTTCTATGCCGTGCAGTTCCATCCGGAAGTGACACACACCAGGCAGGGCAAGGCCATTCTCAGCCGTTTCGTGCACGAGATCTGCGGCTGCGACCGTTCCTGGAACATGCCGGATTATGTCGAGACCGCCGTCGCCCGCATCCGCGCCGAGGTCGGCAGCGACCAGGTCATCCTCGGCCTCTCCGGCGGTGTCGACTCCTCCGTGGCCGCCGCGCTGATCCACCGCGCCATCGGCGACCAGCTGACTTGCGTCTTTGTCGATAACGGTCTCTTGCGCCTGAACGAAGCCGAACAGGTGATGGAAACCTTCGCCAAAAACCTCGGCGTCAAGGTCATCCATGTCGATGCCAGCGCCAAATTCCTCGGCGACTTGACCGGCATCACTGACCCGGAAGCCAAACGCAAGATCATCGGCCGCGAATTCGTGCATGTGTTCCAGGAAGAGTCCGCCAAGCTGCCACAAGCCAAATGGCTGGCACAGGGCACCATCTACCCTGACGTCATCGAATCGGCCGGTGCCAAGACCAAGAAGGCACACACCATCAAGAGCCACCACAACGTCGGCGGCCTGCCGGAAACCCTGCACCTGAAACTGCTGGAGCCCTTGCGCGAACTGTTCAAGGACGAAGTGCGCGAACTCGGTGTCGCGCTCGGCCTGCCGCACAACATGGTCTATCGCCACCCCTTCCCCGGCCCAGGTCTCGGCGTACGCATCCTCGGCGAGGTGAAGAAGGAATATGCCGACCTGCTGCGTCGCGCCGATGCCATCTTTATTGAAGAATTACGCAGCACTTTCGATAACGGCGTCAGCTGGTATGAAAAAACCTCGCAGGCCTTTACCGTGTTCCTGCCGGTCAAATCCGTCGGCGTCATGGGCGATGGCCGCACCTACGATTACGTTGTCGCCCTGCGCGCCGTCGTCACCAGCGACTTCATGACTGCGCACTGGGCCGAACTGCCCTACGATCTGCTGGGCAAGGTCTCCAACCGCATCATCAACGAAGTACGTGGCATCAACCGCGTGGTCTACGACATCTCCGGCAAACCACCGGCCACCATCGAGTGGGAATAACGAGCGTTTCATACTGTTCGCAGTCTAAACGCTCGTCATCGCAACCCTGGAAGGAACCAATATGAGCCGTGCTTTTGTCAATGAGGATAACGTCGGACAGGCAGGTGCCGAACTGGCAGAACGCCCGGTCAGCCCGCATCCCAACTACGTGACCCCGACCGGCGCGCTGGAACTGCAGACCTGGGAGGAAGACCTGGTCGCCAAGCTGGGTGAATTGAAGAAGTCTCCCGATGACACCTTCACCAAGGAAAAGATCGCCGAAGTTGAGCGTGACCTGCGTTACGTACGTGCCAGACTGGAATCCGTCATTCTGGTCGACCCGGCGACGCAGGACCACGATACCGTGCTGTTTGGCGCTATGGTCGAAGTCGAGGATGACGAAGGCGAGCGCCACAGCTTTCATATCGTCGGCGAAGATGAGGCCGATGCCCAACTCAACAAGGTCAGCTGGATATCGCCGCTGGCGAAAGCGCTGATCGGCCACAAGGTCGGCGACACTGTCGTCTGGCAGCGCCCGGCCGGCAACATGAACCTGGAAATCCTGGATATCCGTTACGAATCATGAATATAGAACAAGCCATCAGAGAACGCCGCGCCGTCAAGGCGTATGACCCGCAACATCGCATGACCGAGGACGAGATCAGCAAGCTGATGTCGCTTGCCATGCTCTCCCCCACCGCTTTCAATATCCAGAACTGGCGTTTTGTACTGGTGCAGGATGCTGCACTGAGACAGGAAATTCGCAAGGTCAGCTGGGATCAGGCGCAGGTCACCGACGCCTCACTGCTGATCGTGCTGACCGCAGACCTCAAGGCCTGGGAGAAACAGCCGGAACGCTACTGGCGCAATGCGTCCAAGCCAGTGCAGGATTTTCTGATCCCGGCCATCGGCCAGTATTACGGTGGCCGTGAACAAGTGCAACGCGACGAGGCCATGCGTTCCTGCGGCATGGCAGCGATGACCATCATGCTGGCCGCCAAGGAAATGGGCTACGACACCTGCCCGATGGATGGCTTCGACTTTGACGCCGTCGCCAAATTACTGAACCTGCCTGCCAACCACACGCCAGCCATGTTCGTTGTCGTCGGCAAGGCGCTGCAGCCAGCCATGCCGCGCGGCGGGCAGTTGCCGATGGATGAAGTCGTCATTCGCAACAAATTTGATTAACTCTATTTAAGCCACAGAGTTCACAGCGCACTCAGAGAAAACCAAGTCCTGATTCTCTGGGATATCTGTGCACTCTGTGGCCAGATTTTTTAAGGATTCATTTTGCTCATAGCTAACAACATCACCATGCAATTCGGCGCCAAGCCGCTGTTCGAAAACGTTTCAGTCAAGTTTGGCGAAGGTAACCGCTACGGCCTGATCGGTGCTAACGGTTGCGGTAAATCCACCTTCATGAAAATTCTGGCCGGCGTGCTGGAACCCTCTGCCGGCAACGTCACAATCGACAGCAACGAACGCATGGCCTGGCTAAAACAGGATCAATTCGCCTATGAAAATGAGCGCGTGCTGGATGTCGTCATGATGGGCCATGAACAAATGTGGGCCGCCAATGTAGAGAAGAACGCCATCTACATGAATCCGGAAGCGACCGAAGAAGATTACATGAAGGCCGCCGAACTCGAAGGCGTCTATGCAGAATACGACGGTTATACAGCAGAAGCTCGTGCAGGCGAACTGTTGCTGGGCGTAGGGATCCCTATTGAACAGCACAATGGCCCAATGAGTGCCATCGCGCCCGGCTGGAAACTGCGTGTACTACTGGTACAGGCCCTGTTTGCCAATCCGGACATCCTGCTGCTGGACGAACCGACCAACAACCTGGACATCAACACCATCCGCTGGCTGGAAGATGTGCTGAACAACCGCGATTGCAGCATGATCATCATTTCGCATGACAGGCACTTCTTGAATCAGGTCTGTACGCACACAGCGGATATGGACTACGGCAAACTGACGGTCTATCCGGGCAACTACGATGACTTCATGGAAGCTTCAACGCAGGCACGTGCACAGCAAGCCAAGGACAATGCAAAAGCCAAACAGCAGATTGCCGATTTGCAGGACTTTGTACGCCGGTTCTCGGCCAACGCATCCAAAGCCAAACAGGCGACCAGCCGTGCCAAGCAGATCGATAAGATCAAGGTGGAAGACATCAAGCCTTCAAGCCGTCAGTACCCGTTTATCCGTTTTGAATTCGATGACAAGGAAAAATTGCATCGCAATGCTGTCGAAGTGGAAAAACTCAGTCACGGTTTCGATCGTCCTTTGTTCAACGACTTCAGCATGATGGTGGAAGCTGGCGAAAAGATTGCCATCATCGGTGAAAACGGTGTCGGTAAAACCACGCTATTACGCTGCCTGGCCGGCGATCTG
>PHCD01000115.1 GCA_002842135.1 Betaproteobacteria bacterium HGW-Betaproteobacteria-8
AGGCAGGCGACTGGCCAATTACCTGAGTGTGATGACCATGGAAGCACAAGTCATCGCCCGCGCCTGCGGCAAATCGCACCTGCACAACCTGGAGCCAGAGGACCTGGTAGCACTCACGGTAGAAGCCTCGGCAATGGCAAAAGTGCCGTTAGCTGGAACCGACTGGATTCCTGGGCAAAGGTATTAAAACTTGCAATGTCTGCCATACCGCTGGAAAAATTCAGCTTAAGCACCAATTCTGTGCATTTTTCAAATGCCAATTTCAACAATCGGTGCGAATAGCAGCATAGAAATCACTTTTTATGCCGTTTATCCCTGGCACGGCTATTGCTTAATATAAATCAAGCAAACATGCTCACACGGTTGAAAGACCACCGAACATCACCTGCTTGATTTCTATCTTATCTCCTCCTCTTTCGGGCGCTCAGCGCCCGTTTTTTTTTGCCCCGCATTGCTGGCGCAATATACGCTAGAATTCAGGTATCGTTTTCTTAAAGTCTCTGCACATGGTTCCTCATCTGGCCACAGCCCTTAACGGTCCACTTCTCTCACTGGAAAAACGCATGTTGGAAGCCATGCCCAACATCGAGCACTGGTTTCGCAGCCAGTGGCTGGAACATGCTTCACCGTTTTACGCCTCTGTCGACCTGCGCAACTCAGGCTTCAAACTGGCGCCGGTGGATACCAATCTGTTCCCCGGCGGCTTCAATAACCTGAACCCGGATTTTCTGCCTTTGTGTGTGCAGGCGGCCATGGCGGCAGTGGAAAAAATCTGCCCAGAAGCACATCGCCTGCTGCTGATCCCGGAAAACCACACGCGCAATACCTACTACCTGCGCAACGTGGTGGCACTACGCACCATCCTGCAACAGGCAGGCCTGGAGGTCCGCATCGGCAGCATCAATCCTGAAATCACCGAACCTACCCATCTGGAAACACAGGACGGCAACAGTCTATTGCTGGAACCGGTAAAACGCGTCGGCAACCGGCTGGTACTGGACGGTTTCGACAGTTGCGCTGTTCTCCTCAATAACGACCTTTCCAGTGGCATTCCAGACATTCTCAAAAACATCGAACAGAACCTGATTCCACCACTGCATGCAGGCTGGTCAACCCGGCGCAAATCGCAACATTTCAGCGCCTACAATCGAGTGGTTAACGAGTTCGCAAAATTGCTGGACATCGACGAATGGCTGCTCAACCCTTATTTTGAAACCTGCGGCGAGATCGATTTCCATGCCCGTACCGGAGAAGAATGCCTTGCCAGCAAGGTCGATGACCTGCTCACCAAGATTCGCACCAAGTACAAAGAGTATGGTGTAGAGCAGGAGCCATTTGTTATCGTCAAGGCGGATGCCGGCACTTACGGCATGGGCATTATGACGGTGAAAAGCCCGGAAGATGTGCGTGAACTGAACCGCAAGCAACGCAACAAAATGTCGGTGGTGAAAGAAGGCCTGCAGGTATCCGAAGTCATTATCCAGGAGGGTGTCTATACCTTTGAAAGCATCCATGACGCCGTCGCCGAACCTGTGGTCTACATGATGGATCACTTCGTCGTCGGCGGTTTCTACCGTGTACATACCGGCCGTGCAGTTGATGAGAATCTCAACGCACCGGGTATGCATTTCGTGCCGCTGGCTTTTGAAACCTCATGCTTGTTGCCGGACGCCAGCCGTGCTCCGGATGCGGTACCCAACCGTTTCTACGCCTATGGTGTCGTTGCCCGTCTCGCACTGCTGGCAGCAGCCATCGAGCTTGAAGAGAACGATCCACTGAACGAATCCTGACCATGCGCCTGGTTTTCATCCTCGACCCACTGGCCAGTCTTGCCACCTACAAGGACAGCAGCCTAGCCATGATGCGTGCTGCTGCCGGGCGTGGGCACAAGCTGTTTGTGGCGGAACAGGGCGGGCTTTTCCTGCGCCAGGACCAGGCGCGACTGGTCGTCCACGGCTTCCGCTTCATCGAAGGCAAAAGCTGGTACGAGATAGGCGAAGCACACGAAACGGCGCCGGAGAGTTTCGACGCCGTCATCATGCGTAAAGACCCACCCTTTGATAACGAATTCCTCTACAGCACCTACCTGCTGGAGATCGCTGCCGATCAGGGTGCGCACATTTTCAATGACCCGATCTCCTTGCGCGACTGGAACGAGAAGCTCGGTGTCGCACGTTTTCCGCAATTCGCACCGGAGTTCATCGTCACACGTGAGCGCTCGCTGATACGCGCGTTTCTGGCCGAACATCAGGATATCGTCGTCAAGCCGCTGGATGGCATGGGCGGCAGCAGCATCTTCCGCCTGACACTAAGCGACCCCAATATCAGCGTTATCCTGGAAACCATCACCGAACACGGCACGCGTACCATCATGGCGCAGCGCTACCTGCCGCAGATCGTCGATGGCGACAAACGCATCATCCTCATCGACGGCAAACCGCTGCCCTATGCGCTGGCGCGCATTCCGCTGGCGGGCGAAACTCGCGGCAACCTGGCTGCCGGCGGTAAAGGTGTGGCCCAACCATTGACCAACCGCGACCGCGAGATTGCCGAAACCGTTGGGCAGGTCATGCAGGAAAACGGATTGTTCCTGGTCGGTCTCGACGTCATCGGCGAGCACCTGACCGAAGTCAATGTCACCAGCCCAACCGGCATGGTCGAAATCGCCGCACAGACCGATTGCGACCCTGCGGAGATATTCATGGATGCGCTGGAACAACGGATTTCAGCCACAGAGCGCACAGAGACCACAGAGACCACAGAGCGCACAGAGACCACAGAGACCACAGAGCGCACAGAGACCACAGAGCGCACAGAGTCCACAGAGTCCACAGAGTCCACAGAGAAATGCTGAACCCGTGATGCAATGCCCGATGACACTAAGGTCTTGGTGCACATCTGTAGGCTGGAACAACTTTCTTAGCCACAGAGAACACAGAGACCACCGAGAAAAACCGCAAGCATTCATGAAGAACAGGTTTTCTCTGTGGTCTCTGTGCGCTCTGTGGCTGACGGTCTTTGCCCTCTCGGCCTGCGGCCGCGAGCCGCTTTACCAGTCACAAAGTTACGTGTTCGGCACGCTGGTCGATATCAGCATCTATGGCGAAGAGGCCTCCCGCGCCGCCGACCTTGCCGCCGTTATCCAGCAGGATTTCCAGCGCCTGCATCACAAACTGCACGCTTGGAACGAAAGCAGTGATTTAAGCCGCCTCAACCGCGCCTTTGCCTCGGGTGAAAGCGTCGAGATCGACCCAGAACTTAGCAAACTGATCGAACATGCGCAGCAGTTCTCGACACAATCCGATGGCCTGTTCAATCCAGCCATCGGCCAATTGATCGGCCACTGGGGATTCCAGCGCGACATGTTCAAACCGGTCGACATCGACCACGCAGCCATCGAAAAACTGGTCGCAACCAATCCGCAAATGCAGGATATTGTTCTGCATGAAAACGCCTCCGGCATCGAGGCCAGCAGCCGCAACCCGGCCGTCAAACTGGACTTCGGCGGCTATGCCAAGGGCTACGCGTTGGATCGTGCCGCCGCATACCTGAAAGCACAGGGCACCCACAATGCGCTGATCAACATCGGCGGCAACGTCATCGCGCTGGGCAAACGCGGCGAGCGCAACTGGCATGTCGGCATCCAGCATCCGCGCAAGCCCGGCGCCATCGCCTCGCTCGACCTGGAAGACGGCTGGGCGATTGGCACTTCCGGCGACTACCAGCGCTATTTCGAGCTGGAGGGCAAACGCTATTGCCATGTGCTGGACCCACGCAGCGGTTACCCGGCACAACATGCGCAAGCTGTCACAGTACTGCTACCACCGGGTGAACTGAGCGGCACCCTGTCCGATGTCGCATCCAAGCCGATCTTCATCAGCGAGGACAGCCATCGCAGCGCCATGGCAAAAAAACTCGGGGTTGAAAACTTCATGGTGATCGACGACGCAGGCAATATTGCTGCCAGCCCGGCCATGCAGCAGCGCCTCAAATGGAAGAACGATGTCGAAGTCCGCACC
>PHCD01000116.1 GCA_002842135.1 Betaproteobacteria bacterium HGW-Betaproteobacteria-8
CTGCCCGACAGGAATCGAACCTGTAACCCCCAGCTTAGAAGGCTGGTGCTCTATCCGATTGAGCTACGGGCAGATTGTCGGGCAATCTAGACTTACTTCTAAAGAATCTGGTCGGGGTGGAGAGATTCGAACTCCCGACATCCTGCTCCCAAAGCAGGCGCGCTACCAGACTACGCTACACCCCGAGGGCGAGAAATATATCTCAATCCGGCTCTCAGGTCAAATCCAATCTTCAAGATAGTCGGTTTAATTTACATACCCTGTTAAAATAATGGCTTTTGCACACGCACAATATATGTCAGCTCAAATCATCAACGGCAAGTCTATCGCAGAACAAATGCTCGCCCGCTTGAAGTCGCAGGTCGATGAACGCATCTCCCAGGGAAAACGCGCGCCATCGCTTGCCGTTATAGTGGTCGGCGCTGACCCGGCCTCTGCAATCTACGTACGCAACAAACGTCTGGCCTGCGAGAAGGTGGGCATACGCTCCATCTCTTACGACTTGCCTGCAAGCGCCACAGAAGCTGAATTATTCGCACTGATCGACGAACTGAATGCAGACACTTCCATAGATGGCATCCTGGTGCAAGCACCGCTGCCCCCACAAATCGACGAGAAGCGTATTATCGAAGCCATCAGCGCCGATAAGGATGTGGATGGCTTCCACCCCTATAACATCGGCAGGCTGGCTGTACGGCAGCCCACCTTGCGCTCCTGCACGCCTTTTGGCGTCATCAAGATGCTGGAGAGCGAAGGGCTGAAAATATTGGGCATGGACGCTGTTGTTGTTGGCGTATCGAACCATGTCGGCCGGCCCATGGTGCTGGAGCTGCTGCTTGCGGGTTGCACGGTAACCGGCTGTCATCGCCACACCAAGGATCTTGCCGCCAATATCGCCCGTGCGGATATCGTAGTCGCTGCAGCTGGCAAACCAGGCCTGATCAAAGGCGAATGGATCAAGCCAGGCGCCATTGTGATCGATATCGGCATCAACCGCCTTGCGGATGGCAGCATCTGCGGCGATGTCGACTTTGCAGTTGCCAAGGAACGTGCCGGCTGGATTACACCCGTCCCCGGCGGCGTTGGTCCCATGACGGTGGCTACATTGATGGAAAACACCCTGCTC
This sequence comes from Betaproteobacteria bacterium HGW-Betaproteobacteria-8, assembly GCA_002842135.1. The sequence continues at coordinate 1,127 of PHCD01000116.1, forward strand.
GCACAGACTTTGCGAGAATCATCAACATCTTAGGAAAATCCGACCCAGAAAATACGCGTTGGACATTATTCCCAATCGTAGTAAACTTGCGCCTGCTTTATTTTTCTGTTAACGCTGATTTTTCGAAAACGGGGCTTAAAAACCTCGCGAGACCACAATGGCTGAAGTAATCACTAGACAATTTGTTCCTTACCAACCAGAAGCTGGTGAGGAGTACATGAACGAGAAGCAACTCAACCACTTCCGTCAGATTCTGAACGACTGGAAAGCCGAGCTGAGTCAGGATATCGACCGCACCGTACACACGATGCAGGATGAAGTCACCATGTTTGCCGACCCCAACGACCGCGCCAGCCAGGAGTCCGATATGGCACTGGAACTGCGCAACCGTGACCGCGAGCGCAAGCTGATCAAAAAGATCGACGAAACACTGAGCAAAATCAATGAAGGCGAATACGGCTACTGCACCAGTTGCGGTGTTGAAATCGGCCTGAAACGACTTGAAGCACGCCCGACTGCCACCCAGTGCATCGACTGCAAGACCTTGGACGAAATCCGTGAAAAGCAGGTAGCCAAATAACTTGGCTACCTGCTTTCGGTAAAGGCTAACATCGCGACACGATGTTAAGCGAAGCGGCCGGAACCAAAAGCCCCCAATGGCTGACTTGCTTTCAGCGTAGACTAAGCTGCATAACAGGTTATGTCGTAGCTAAAAGCAGCTTTATTTGGCCACCTGCTATCAGCGTAAGTTAATGCACATAGCATGTTACGCTGGCGCTAAAGCTGCCAACCTAGTAATTTTGCAACCTTTGCAGCTGAAGTCAGTTTAGCTAAGCTATTACCACAAATGAAAAAGCCCGCAGATGCGGGCTTTTTCATTTAATCCAGACTTCTTACTCTGCTGGCTGCTCTGTTTCAGTCTTTTCTTCTGAAGCAGGAGCTTCGATCAGCGCTTTCATACTCAGGCGTACACGGCCTTTTTCGTCAGCTTCAATAACCTTGACCTTCACGACCTGGCCTTCCTTGAGGAAGTCAGAAACAGCGTTCACGCGCTGGTGCGCGATCTGCGAAATGTGTAGCAGGCCATCCTTGCCTGGCAGCAAGGAAACGATCGCACCGAAATCCAGCAACTTGATAACGGTACCTTCATAGCTCTGACCAATCTCTACTTCTGCAGTGATGGCTTCGATGCGCTTCTTCGCTTCTTCACCAGCTTCGGCACTGACACAGCCAATCTTGATGGTGCCGTCATCTTCAATGTCGATGGTTGCACCAGTTTCTTCGGTCAGCGCACGAATCACTGCACCACCCTTGCCGATCACATCACGGATTTTTTCCGGGTTGATCTTCATGGTGATGATGCGCGGTGCGAATGCTGACAATTCCTTGCTGCCGTCACCGACAGCTTCCTTCATCAGGCCAAGGATGTGCATACGACCTTCCTTGGCCTGCGCCAGTGCCACCTGCATGATTTCCTTGGTGATGCCGGTAATCTTGATGTCCATCTGCAGCGCAGTCACACCTTCTTCAGTACCTGCCACCTTAAAGTCCATATCGCCGAGGTGATCTTCATCACCCAGGATATCGGTCAGCACGGCAACACGATTGCCTTCCTTGATCAGGCCCATGGCCACACCGGCGACCGGCGCCTTGATTGGCACGCCGGCGTCGATCAGGGCCAGGGTACCGCCGCAAACGGATGCCATGGAGCTGGAACCGTTGGATTCAGTGATTTCCGATACCAGACGGAAGGTATAACCAAAATCTTCCTGGCTTGGCAGCACTGCAACCAGCGCGCGCTTTGCCAGACGACCGTGACCGATTTCACGACGCTTAGGCGTACCGACACGACCGGTTTCACCGGTACAGTATGGCGGGAAGTTGTAATGCAGCATAAAGCGGTCTTTATACTCGCCTTGCAATGCATCGATGATCTGCTCATCACGGCCAGTACCCAGTGTAGCTACCACGATCGCCTGCGTTTCACCGCGCGTAAACAGGGCGGAACCGTGAGTGCGCGGCAGTACGCCGGTACGGATATTGATAGGACGTACGGTCCGGGTGTCGCGACCGTCGATCCGTGGCTCACCGTTCAGGATCTGGCTACGAACCGTCTTGGCCTCCAGATTGAAGAATTCCGTCTTGATCTTGTTGGCTTCTTCAGTTGAAGTTGCTTCCGTGATCAGATCGGCAAAAACGCGATTGCGTATCTCATCCAGCTTGGCTGAACGCTCGCCCTTGGCCTTGATTTTAAAAGCTTCATTGATATCAGAAGCGGCCATTGCGGTCATTTTTTCAATCAGCGCAGTATCCTGCGCTGGAGGTGTCCAGTCCCATGCTTCCTTACCGGCTTCTGCAGCCAGTTCGTTGATGGCATTGATCACGGCCTGCATTTGTTCATGGCCGAAAACGACGGAACCCAGCATGACGTCTTCCGGCAGTTCGCGTGCTTCGGATTCCACCATCATGACAGCCTTGTCGGTTGCGGCGATAACCAAATCCAGTTCGGAGTCCTTCATCTGGCTGGCGGTTGGATTCAGCACATACTCACCATTCAGGTAACCGACACGGGCGGCACCCAGCGGGCCATAGAACGGGATACCGGAAATGGCCATTGCAGCGGAAGCGCCGATAATGGCGGGAATGTCGGAATCGATCTCAGGGTCGGAAGACATGACGGTCGCCACGATCTGCACTTCATTATAGAAGGCTTCCGGAAACAGCGGACGCAATGGGCGATCGATCAGACGGGAAGTCAGAATCTCTTTCTCTGACGGACGGCCTTCACGCTTGAAGAAGCCACCGGGAATCTTGCCGGCAGCATAGGTTTTTTCCTGATAA
>PHCD01000018.1 GCA_002842135.1 Betaproteobacteria bacterium HGW-Betaproteobacteria-8
TGTTAGAATGACCCCTTATTGAAAGTTGACTTTGACCACACTCAAACTCCCATCCTCCAAATCCAAACCCGGCAATTCGGCGCACAAGCCGGTGCGTCGCCCTGATGCTGCCAAGCGAGTGCGCACCAGTGCACCGGCAAACACGGAAAAATCTCAAATCAACGCAGCCGGACAGGCAAAGGCGCCGGTAGTCGACAAGCCGGAACGCCAGCGCAACCATCGGCATGACGGCAAGCCGCGTCAGCCTGCGACGCCGGACAGCCGTGCGCCTGCCGAGCGGCCTTTGCAGCGCGGCGAGTTCAAGCGCGATGAGTACAAACGCAATCCGCCGAAAACCCTGGTGCAGGGGCGCGATACACCACGACGCGGCGGCAAGGCACGAGATGGCTTCGAGCAGGGCGATTTCAATCAGGATCGTGCGACCAACCCGATGTTTGCGCCCAAGCCGCTGGCCTCCAATCCCGATTTTCCGCGCCTGTCCAAACGCATGGCGGAGCTGGGCTTGTGTTCCCGCCGTGAGGCCGATGAGTGGATCGTCAATGGCTGGGTAAAGGTCGATGGTCAGGTGGTTGATGTACTGGGCACCCGCGTCGCGCCGGAAGCCAGAATCGAAGTCAGCAAGGCGGCGGAAAAGCATCAGTCGGAAATCGTCACGATTCTGCTGCACAAGCCGGTGGGCTATGTTTCAGGCCAGGCCGAGGATGGCTATGAGCCTGCTGTGGTGCTGGTGCATCCGGATAATCAATGGGAAGAAGACCCGGTCAGAAAAACTTTCCAGCGCGGATTCCTCAAGGGACTGGCGCCGGCCGGCCGGCTGGATATCGATTCCACCGGTTTGCTGGTGCTGACGCAGGATGGCCGTGTCGCCAGACAGCTGATCGGCGAGGATTCGACCATTGAGAAGGAATACCTGGTCAGGGTCGAAGGCACGTTGTCGGCGGAAGGGATGAAGAAACTCAATTTCGGCTTGGCGCTGGACGGTGTCCCACTCAAGCCCGCCAAGGTTTCCTGGCAGAATGAAGACCAGTTGCGTTTTGTCCTGCGCGAGGGCAAAAAGCGCCAGATTCGTCGTATGTGCGAGCTGGTGGGTCTGCATGTCGTCGGCCTCAAGCGTGTACGCATCGGCAGCGTGACGCTGGGTAAACTGCCGATGGGACAATGGCGCTATCTCAAACCGGGTGAGCGCTTCTAGCTTTTACGATTCAAGTTAACGAGAAGAAAGACATTCAATCAATGGAATTGATGCTGTTGTTAAAAGCCTTCATTCTGGGTGTAGTCGAGGGCGCGACCGAGTTCCTGCCAGTTAGCAGTACTGGTCACCAGATCATCGTCGGCGATCTGCTCGAGTTCAATGATGAGAAAAGTAAGGTATTCATGATATTTATCCAGCTGGGTGCGATCCTGGCGATCTGCTGGGAATACCGTACTCGCCTGGAACATGTCGTCAGCGGTGCATTCAGCGACAAGTCGGCGCAACGCTTCATTTTCAATCTTGGTGTGGCCTTCATGCCAGCCGCACTGCTTGGCCTGGCTTTCCATAGCCAGATCAAGGCTTATCTGTTCTCACCGTTCAAGGTTGCCATCGCCCTCATCGTCGGCGGTTTTATCATCCTGATTGTGGAGAAATTCGCGCCTGCGCCGACGACGGAAACCGTGGATGATATGAGTTTCAAACAGGCACTAAAGATCGGTTGTGCACAGTCGATGGCATTGATCCCAGGGGTCTCCCGTTCCGGCGCCACCATTCTTGGCGGCGTGATTTTCGGCCTGTCGCGCAAGGCGGCGACCGAGTTCTCATTTTTCGTCGCCATCCCCATCATGTTTGCCGCGACGATCTTCGATCTGCTGAAGAACCGCGATCTTTTGAGCTGGGGCGATGTCCCCGTTTTCGCTGTCGGCTTCATTACCTCCTTCTTTGCCGCACTGCTGGCGGTGAAGACTTTCATCCGCTATGTCGCGCATCACGATTTCCGCCTTTTTGCCTACTACCGTATTGTGTTTGGTTGCCTCGTGCTGGCTTATTTCTGGAATGCTGCATGAACGATTATGAACGGCTGGTGGCGACGCTTTCGCGTTTTGAGCAGGAAGCGAAACATAAGCCGCTGACGCTGGGAGAAGCGCTGGACAGCCTGGATGGTACCGTCTATGCCTTGATTTCGCTGATACTGGTGATTCCGTTTGTGCAGCCTGTGCCACTCGGCCCGATCACTGTGCTGGGTGGCATCACTTTTATCATTCTCGGTTGGCAGATGTGGCGCGGGCATTCATCGCCTGTGTTGCCAAAAAAGATACGCAATGTCGAAATGAGTGAGAACTCCTGGCGCATGTTGGGTAATACCTGTTTGAAAATTGTGAATTTTTGTCATAAGTTTACCAAGCCGCGCATGTTCAACCTGGTGGAAGGTAGGCAAGGGCAAAAAATCGGAGGTATGATTCTGATGGCTTCCGGGAGCCTCATGGCGATACCGTTCGGCGTCCTGCCGCTGAATAACTCCCTGCCAGGCCTGGCGATTCTGTTCTTCTGTTTTGGCGATATGGAGAGCGACGGGCTGATGACGGTGATTGCATTTGGCTGGATCGTTGTTACCATTCTTTATTTCACGGCCTTCTTTATTGGACTTTATTTCCTTGGCAACGAAGTGTTCGAATATCTGAAATTTTGATCATGAATCGAGTGCAGACATGAAAAAATTACTCAAATACGGAGCTTTCGCTCTGGCCGGCCTGATTGTCGTGGTTTTGATAGTTGCAGGCGTGGTGGCGGCTACATTCAATCCCAATGATTACAAACCGCTGGTGGTGAAACTGGTGCAGGATAAAAAGCAACGCACCCTGAATATCGAAGGCGATATCAAACTCGCATTCTGGCCGAAGATAGGCGCCAATCTCGGCAAAATCTCCATTTCTGAGCACAAGAGTGATAAAGAGTTTGCCTCGGTCGATGGCCTGCAGGTTTCCCTTGCATTGCTGCCATTACTGAAGAAGGAACTTATCGTCGATACGATTTATGTCGATGGCGCTCGTGCCAATATCGTGCGCTATGAAGACGGCACGACGAACTTTGATGACTTGCTGAGCGAAGATGAGAGTGAATCCGAGCAGATCAAGTTCGATGTGGACGGCGTTATCGTCACCAATTCGGCCGTGACTTATACCGATTTGCAGGCGGGCAATGAAGTCCAGCTGAGCAAGTTCAACCTCAAGGCGGGACATGTGGCTTTAGCCCAGCCGTTCGATCTGTCCACGGATTTCGAGTTGGTTGCGACCAAACCGGCACTGAAGGTGGCGGCCAAAATCGACGGCAACTTCATGGCTGATCCTGAGCAGAAGCATTTTGTGGCCAAAGGGCTGGATGCCAATGTGCAGGGTGACTTTGCCGGTGGCAAGGATGTCGAGGTGCAAGTTTCGGGGGATGTTGATGCGAAACCGGAAAACACCGAATTACTGGTCGATGGTTTGAAGTTGGCTCTGACCGGTAACTTCGACGGTGCCAAGGTCGTTGTCGATCTGGCAGCACCGAAACTGGTGGTGCTGAAAGACGAAGTCAGTGGCAAGGAAGCCAAACTGAGCCTCAGCCAGGAAAAAGGCAGCGATACCCTCAAGGCCAACATGGTGCTGGCAGATATCAAGGGCTCGCCAAAAGCGTTGCAAAGCAGCGGCATCAGCGGCGACATCTCGGCTAAACAGGGTGCGCGCACGGTAGAGGGCAAGTTTTCGTCCCCATTTAGCGGCAATATCGAAAAACTGATTTTTGAATTGCCCAAGCTCGCCGGTAATCTGGATGTGAAAGATCCGGCATTGCCTAATGGTGCAATGAAGGGTGATTTTGCCCTGAAACTGTATGCCGACGTCAAGCAGGAACAGGTCAAGAGCGATTTCAACCTGGCGATCGACAATACCAAACTGAAGGGCGATGTGGCGGTTGCCGGTTTCGGCAAGCCGAACATCAAGTTCAATCTGAATGCGGATACGCTGGACCTGAACAAGCTGCTGGGCCAGCCCACCGCCGCCAAAACGGAAAAGGCTGCAGAAGGCCCGGCTAAACCAGCTGACCTTTCGGTACTGAAGGATCTGCTGCTGGAAGGCAAGGTCAACATCGGTAGCATCATTTATGACAAATACCGGCTGTCCAATCTCAATATGGGCGTCAAGGCCGATGGCGAGCGCCTGACCGTCAGCCCGTTCGCCGTCAAGCTGGACGAATCGCAAATCAAGGGCAGTTTCGCCATCAGCCGTTTTGCCAAGCCGATCTACCATTTCGATGTCGATATCGACAAGCTGGATGCCGATCGTTATATCGCCAAGAAAGAGGATAAAACAGCGGCCGTCGAAACCAAACCGGCTGTCGATACGCCGATTGATTTGAGTGCACTGAAGGCTATCAACGCGGATGGTGAGCTTCGTATCGGTTGGCTCAAGCTGGCCAACGTCAAGTCCACCAATGTACGCATCAAGCTCAAAGCAGATGATGGCGTGGCGCAGTTGGCACCGTTCTCCGCCAATCTTTACGAGGGTGCCATGAACGGATCGCTACAGGTGGATGCGCGCAGCACTCCGCAAATTGCGCTTAAACAGAACATGACGGGTATTGCGATAGGCCCCTTGCTGGTGGATGCCATCAATAATGACATGTTGAGCGGCAAGGGCAACCTCAGCCTGGATGTGAAGACCAGCGGCGCGACGGTAGGTGCCTTAAAAAAGTCACTTGGTGGCACGGCCGGGCTGAATCTGGTTGATGGTGCCGTCAAGGGCATTGATATTGCCGGTACCATACGTGGTTACAAGGACAAACTCAGCAGCTTGAAGGGTGAAGCTACTACAGTTGAAGGCGATAAAACCCAGAAAACTGATTTCACCGAAATGGCTGCAACTTTCAACATCAAGAATGGGGTTGCACACAACGATGATTTGAGCATGAAAGCCCCGCTCTTCCGGATAACCGGTAGCGGCGATATCGATATTGCCAATGAAACTATCAATTACCTGGCCAAGCCAACGATTGTGAAAAGCCTGGCAGGGCAAGGTGGTGCCGGGCTTGACGAGTTGAGCGGTGTGACTGTCCCGGTGAAACTCACCGGCACATTCTCCAAACCGAAATATGCGCTGGATTTTGCCGGTATTGCCACGGCAATAGCAAAGAAGAAGGTGGTGGACAAGATAGGTGGCAGCAAAGGTGAAGCAGTACAGAAGCTGATGGAAGGTGATACCGCAGGTGGGCTGGAAGGTCTGCTGAAAAAGAAAACCGAGCCAACACCTGTCGAGAAAACCACTGAGCCGGCAGCGACGCCACCGGCGGAAGAAAAGCCGGCGAGCCAGGAAGACAAGGTCAAGCAGAAGCTGGATAAGCTGCTCGGCTTTTAGGCAGACAGACTCGCTTTAGCTGTTTCAAATCAAAGCGCCATTGCCGGACTGGATTGTTGTTCATCTCCGGTAATGGCGCTTGTTATTGGTCGTTGCGTATTAGCGTTTGTTATGACCGGGTGCGTTTTCGCTGTTACCGGGTCCGTGAGGATCATGGCCGGGCGGCACGTCGTGACGATGGTGGTAATGACAGGCGCTGAGAAAAACCGTCAACAGTACAGATGCAAGTATTGTTTTCATAAAATCCCTATTATCAAATTAAACGAAATATTGAATTGCGTGGAGCAAACTCCTCAATAAAAACGGATGATAAAGCATCCTGTTGACTCACGTTAAGCTGTTTGCTTCTTTTAAAGGTACCGCCGACCATGACCGACTTTGCACGCGCGCTTATCCAGTGGCAGAAAATCCATGGTCGTCATGACCTCCCCTGGCAGAATACTCGGGACCCTTATGCCATCTGGGTGTCGGAGATCATGTTGCAGCAGACCCAGGTGTCGGCTGTCATTGCCTATTACCAGAAATTCATGCGACGCTTTCCCGACATTGCCAGTCTGGCCAGTGCCGGGCAGGACGATGTACTGCAGCACTGGAGCGGCCTCGGTTACTATTCAAGAGCGCGTAACCTGCATCGCGCCGCGCAAATTCTGGTGCAGGAACACGCAGGATGCTTCCCGGGAAATTTTGAGGCAATTCAAACCCTGCCCGGCATTGGCCGCTCGACCGCCGCGGCAATTTCCAGCTTTGCCTTCGCGCATCCGCAACCTATTCTCGACGGCAATGTAAAACGTGTGTTTGCCCGCCACTTCCTGGTAGAAGGCTGGCCCGGGTCACTCAAGGTGGAAAAACAGTTGTGGAAGCTGGCGGAAAGGCTGATGCCGCAATCGGAGGTCATTGCCTATACCCAAGGTTTGATGGATATGGGGGCAACCTTGTGCACACGTAGCAAACCACGTTGCAATGCCTGTCCTTTGCAATCCACATGTGGCGCTTATATGGAAAACCGGGTGCAATCGCTACCTGAAGCCAGGCCGCGCAAGGTGTTGCCGGAAAAAAATGCCACCATGTTGCTCCTGCTGCAGGGAGATGAGATTCTGCTGGAAAAGCGCCCACCGAGCGGTATATGGGGTGGACTCTGGAGTCTGCCGGAAGTGCCGGATGACGTCGATGTACAGGAACTCGCTCGCGAACGCTATGGTGTAGAAGCGGAGCTTCTGCCCAGCCTGCCGGTGCTGACGCATACCTTTACGCATTTTCGATTGCATATCACACCGCAACCTTTGCGCATCACCAAAAATTTGAACCAGGCGAGACAGGCATCGTTTGTCATGCTGGGTCATGAAGATGCCATCGGCGCGGCCTTGCCGGCACCAATCAGAAAAATCCTTACCGGACTCAGTTCTAGCCGGCCTTGCGAAAAGTCAGGTTGATGCGCTGATTGCCTAGCGTGGGATGGTGGCCCGGTTTGACGGGCAAAACACCATGAAAGCGCAGACGGTCGATGCCACCCCAGACCACCACATCCCCATGCATAAGCGGTAATCGCAAGACCCGATCCGGGCGCTTCAATCCGCTGAACAGAAAGATGGCAGGGATACCGAGAGAAACCGAGACGATGGGTTGGCTGAAGTCCTGCTCGTCTTTGTCCTGGTGCAAGCCCATTTTGGCACCGGGTTCGTAACGATTGATCAGGCAGGCATCTGGCTGGAAGTCGCTGAATCCGGCCGCGTTTGCAGCATTGTGTGCCAGTAATGAGAAAATGTCCGGCATGCGGGGCCATGGCTTGCCGCTGACGGGGTCTGTCGTTTCATAGCGGTAGCCATGCCTGTCCGACACCCAGCCCAATGCGCCGCAGCTGCTGGTTCGGACAGACATCTTCTGGCCGCCGGGAGTCGTCATTTCGCGCAAGGACGTCTCTGCAAGTATCAGGCTCAGCGCTTCCAGCAGTGCCATTTCATGGCTGAGCGCAAACCCGCTCAGCGCCCAGGATTCAGGGCCAATTTGCAGTTTTCCGGATTCTGCTAATGCGTCGAACATATCCATTCACGACCTTTGAGATCAATGTAAAAAAGCCCCCTGACCTACGGATGAGGGCTTTTTTACAGCTTGCTTATAAGCTCTAACCGTTCAGGGGGTAGCTGGCTTAGATATCGCCCCAGCTTTCGTCCCACATACAGTGCTTGATGGTATGACGGTTCTTGATCAACTCGTCAATTGAAGGCTCGTCATTCAGTGCACGTTTGATCGCCAGCTTGGTGGCTTCATAGTTGTTCTTGTACATGTCGGCCTTGTCTAGCTTGCCTTCCTTGGCCAGAGCAGCACAACCCGGGTCAATCCACACCAGGCTGACGATACACAGGTCGTTGACCTGGTCTTTGGGGATGATGCCTTCGATCACGCAGTCAACAATCGCGTCTGCAGTCGCGGCCTGTACCACGCCACCGAACAGTTCGATATTGATTGAGTCCTTGAGGGTGACTTTAGGCACCATCATGGCCGCTGGGCGGACCAGTTGGTTGATGTCGCGTACGACAAACATCGCGGTGTGGCCCTTGCTTTGCGCCATCATATTGGCAAATGCGGTACCTACCGGGCCATCGACGGCACCGATGAGGATTTCCGGCATGGCAGCGGTAACGTCTTTACCTTCGCTGTAAACAGTGGCTTCACCAGCCTTGAAAACGATTTTGGACATGGAATTCCTTTGATTAATGAGTGGGGAAAAGCGTTATTTTACCGAAGCGTGTCGCATTCAACAAATGCCAGGAAGCCGGCAAGCAGATTGAAAATCAATTGCTTAGGACGGCGTTGGATGATTTAAAGCGGCGCGTTGCTTAATTGCATATCGCGGTGCGGGATTCCGGCATCCGGGTATTCATCGCTGCACACAGTGAAGCCGGCTTTTGCATAGAACGGGATGGCATGGGTCTGTGCCGAAAGCCTGACAGGTTGCCAGCCATTAAGCCTGCACAGTCGAATGGCTTCCTGTAACAACGCAGTGCCTATGCCTCGCCCGCGCCAGTCCGGCAATACCGCCATGCGGCCGATGCTGCCATTGTCCAGGATCCGGGCACAGCCGACGGCTTTCCCTGACAAATCCAGCGCCAGCAGATGTCTGGCTTCCGTATCCAGTCCGTCCCATTCCAGCGCTGGCGGTACCTGCTGTTCCTGGATAAAAACCGCGGTGCGTATGGCGCTTAACTGGTCTTTTCCGGCAGGCCATTCAACTTCCATAATCTTGAACCTGGTCGCGAAACTGGTCTCGCATCTGGCCTTGAAACTGGCAGTTTGATCAGCGCGGCTCAATTGGTCTCAGCATCAATATCCTGCTGCATTTTTGCGGCAGACTGTTCGATGGAAGCGGCAGCGGCTTCAGCATCTTTCAACACTTCACGCTGGTCTTCTGCGATTTTGGGAGTCGGGTCCGTCGGTGAGCAGCCGTTCAAAATGAGGCCAAGCAATATCAAACCAACAAATTGTGAGCTGTTGAAAAAGGATACGGGCGTGATGTCCTGCATGATGACCTCCTCGCTGCGGGCTTGCAGCTACAAGTACTTCCGTGCATTATGCAGCATCTTTTTGACGAAACATACAAGGGTATATCGATGAACAAATATCTTGCAGTATTGGGACGCGTGTTGCTCGCTCAAATCTTTCTGGTGCAGGTTTTCATGTTGATCAACAGCTTCATGAGTAATCCTGCTGGCTATGAGCAATATCAGATGGGACTTGCCAATCAGGGCCTGCCCGGCGTGTTTGCGCCACTGATCATCCTGATTCTGCTGGTCGGTGGCCTCGCGTTGTTGCTGGGCTACAAGACACGCATGGTGGCTATCATCATGGCGGTCTATGCTTTGTTTATCATGCTGGTTGGCCTGACACCGGCGCCGCTACAGTATCTCGCTATCGTTGGTGGTTTGCTGGTGCTGGCAGCTAATGGTGAAACGCCGTTCAGTCTCGACAGTTGCCGTAAGAAGGCCTGACGCAAAAACAAAAAGGCGCCGCTGGCGCCTTTTTATTCTCCGAGTTCAGGCGGATTTCAGGTTCCTGGGTAACTGAAACACTACATTTTCAACTACGCCCTGTAGTTCAGTGACCTGCGTCGCGCCCAGCGATTGCAATTTCACAATGACTTCCTGCACCAGTACCTCAGGCGCAGAAGCGCCAGCTGAAATGCCAACGTGCTTCTTGCCCTGGACCCATTCCGGTTTGAGGTGGCTGGCGTTGTCCACCATATAGGCTTCCACCCCCTGATTCTGCGCGACCTCACGCAGGCGGTTGGAATTGGAACTGTTCGGAGAGCCGACGACGATGACCAGGTCGCAGTCTTTTGCCATGATCTTGACGGCATCCTGCCGGTTCTGTGTGGCATAGCAGATGCTGTCGCTTCTCGGGCCCTGGATTTCCGGGAATTTCTTTTTCAAAGCCTCGACAATCAGCCTCGCATCGTCAATCGAAAGCGTGGTTTGCGTAACATACGAGAGCTTTGACGGATTCTGTACCGTGAGCATTTCCACATCTTCCGGTGTTTCTACCAGGTACATGCCGCCTTCGGATTGGCCCATGGTGCCTTCCACTTCTGGATGAGCCTTATGGCCAATCATGATGATTTCGCGCCCTGCCTTGCGCATCTTGTCTACTTCTATATGCACCTTGGTGACCAGCGGGCAGGTAGCGTCGAATACGCGCAGGCCGCGTTGCTCTGCTTCCTCGCGCACGGCTTTTGAAACGCCATGTGCACTGAATATCACGGTATTGCCGGCGGGCACTTCGTTCAATTCTTCAATAAAGATGGCGCCCTTGTTTTTCAGTTCGTCGACGACGAACTTGTTGTGTACGACTTCATGGCGCACATAGATTGGCGCGCCGAATTTTTCCAGTGCCTGTTCAACGATGATGATCGCGCGGTCGACACCAGCACAAAAACCTCTGGGGTTGGCGAGAAGGATATCCATAATGATTTCTTTAATGGCCCAGCCAGTGGGCGAATGTCAGCAACAATAATATTCCGACCATGAGGAACAGCACGCGCCAAACCAGGCCGATGGCGCTTTGCAGGCAGTCGGCATCGGCTTCATCGCCCAGCCCCAGTTCAGGGCGGAAAACGATGACGCCCTTGTAAGGCAAGGGCTCGCCTAATTTTACACCGAGTGCGCCGCCGCCGCTGGCGAGAATGATGCCCAATGCCTTGTTTGGCCATGTCGCGGCCTGTGTGCGCCAGCAGTAGATGGCATCCTCGAAGTCGCCGACAATGGCAAAGCATACAGCGGTGACCCGAGCCGGCAGCCAGTCGATTACTTCAAACACCTGCTCGGCAAAGTGATTGAAGACATTGTCATCCTGGGGATGCCATTCGACCTTGAGCAAATAGGCAAGACGGTAAAGTACGGCGCCTGCCGGGCCGAGGACGGCAAACCAGAAAATTGGGCCGAACAGGCCATAATGGGCGCGCTTCAGCGTGCTTTCAATGCTGACTCTTGAAAGTTGTGCATGGCTGTAGTTATCCGCATCGTTACCTTCCCAATGTTTGTATTGTTCTCTTGCCAGGTCGATATTCTGGTCGCGCAGGGAAGAGACAATCTGTTCGGCGCGCCGCTCGAACTGGCTGAAGCGAAGCGTCAGGTAAAGTGCAACTATGCTGAACAGCAGGCCGGGCAGGAAATTGATGTACCACAAGATGAAATAGACCGCCCCGATCAGAAGGGTGGGAATCAGAGCACCCAGGATCCAGGCGATGAGGCCGTGCAGCTTCTTGCCATCGTTGAGGTTGCGTTCCAGCCAGTGTGCATAAGGATGGAACAGGTGCTGCAGCAGGTCCAGCTGACGATGTGGCCGGTAGTAGGTTAGCAACAGGGCTGCCAGTAGCGCGAGGAAATTCATGAGCCCTTACCCCAGGCTGTTTTTGCGGACAGGGATTCTTCCGTCAGCGGCATTTCAACATGCAGTACGCTGGATTCGACTATCTCCAGCGTTGGCAGGTGCAGGCTCGTGTTGTGTTGCTTGGAGTAATCGATCAGGGCCGAGTATGCCTTGCCGTAAGCAAACAAGGGATGTGCCTTGATTTCCGCTATCGCTACTTTCCTCATTGGAATGGTCTCGATTTTGAGCGGCGTAGCTGGCATTTTGTCCTTGGCGATGATGAAGCCGGCACGAGCCTTCAGTTCCTTGTATCGCGTGCTTCTCGGGTCGGAGAGTATCAGCGTGATTTGCGCGCCTGGCTCTATGCCCTGCTGCTTGAGTACGAACATTACCTCATCATGTTTGGAGGCGAGCTTTGAGTAGGCCCCCTCGGCATCCAGGTAAGCATAGTAATAATCGCCACGTTCGCCGATCTCGACTTTTGCCGATGAGAACAGGCCCCACCACCATAGAATGGTGATGACAGGAATCAGGAATACGATCAGAAAATAGGGCCAGTGTTTTTTCACGCGATGTCTGGTGGCGCAGTCTTGGTCACCGATAAATGGATACTGATGAAAGATAACACAATCCACGAACGGCATGTACAAGCTAGCCACTTAATCGGAGATTCTCGGGCAGGCATTGTTGGTATAATCGCGTAATTCATTAATTTTAGACGGCTAACGCGTATTCCAATCATGAAAAATACCGCAACGCTTTTGATTACATGCCCGGACCAAAAAGGGCTGGTTGCGGCAATTGCCGATTTTCTCTATCGGCATGATGCCAATATTCTCCATGCGGATCAGCATCAGGACAGCGAAAACAATCTGTTCCTCATGCGTGTGGAGTGGGATCTGGAAGGTTCATCGCTCAGTCTCGATGGGTTTGCCGAGGAATTCGCGCCAATTGCCAGCCGCTTCAATATGAGCTGGCAACTGAAGTCCACGCAAAAGCGTCCACGCGTTGCCATCATGGTTTCGCAATATGATCACTGCTTGGCTGACTTGCTACATAGGCATCAGGGCGGCGAACTCAATTGCGAGATTTCACTGATTATCAGCAATCACCGTCATACGGAGAAACTGGCCGAGTTTTACGGTATTCCTTTCCACTATATCGAAGTGAACAAGGATACCAAGGCGCAGGCAGAAGCGCAGCAGTTCGCCTTGTTCGACCGGCACGAGATTGATCTCATTGTGCTGGCGCGCTACATGCAGATACTGTCGCCGGATTTCGTCAAACGCTATCCGCAGCGCATCATCAATATCCACCATTCCTTCCTGCCGGCCTTTATTGGCGCACGGCCCTACCATCGCGCCTTCGAGCGTGGCGTGAAGCTGATCGGCGCTACCAGTCATTATGTGACTGAAGTGCTGGATGAAGGCCCGATCATCGAACAGGACATCACACGGATTTCCCATCGTGAACAGGTGGAAGACTTGATCCAGAAAGGTCGCGACCTGGAACGTGTGGTGCTGTCGCGTGCAGTGCGCTGGCATATCGAAAACCGCATCCTGGTCTATGCCAACAAGACGGTGGTTTTTGACTGATACTTTGTAAGATAGAGATAAAAAAGGAGGTCTCGGCCTCCTTTTTTATTGATGCAGTTACTGATGTTTTCGCTTTTGTTTTTCTCTGCGAACTCTGTGCGCTCTGTGGCTTGGCTTTAATCGGACTTTTTTGGTTTATTCAGTCTTTCAGCACGGATTCCAACGCGAACAGTTGTTCGATGCTCTCGCGCTGACGGATCAGGGAATGCTTATCGCCATCCACCATGACCTCGGCAGCACGCGGCCGCGTGTTGTAGTTTGAGCTCATGCTCATGCCGTAGGCACCTGCTGACATGATGGCCAGCAGATCGCCCTGCTGCAAGGCCAGCTTACGATCATGGCCGAGGAAGTCGCCGCTTTCGCAAACCGGGCCGACGATCTCGTAGGTTTGTGCTTCACCTTCACCAGCAGTTACCGGCAGGATGTCATGATAGGCGTCATAGAGAGCCGGGCGCATGAGGTCGTTCATCGCCGCATCGACGATGGCGAAGTTCTTCGCTTCGGTGTGTTTCAGGTATTCGACCTTGGTCAGCAGCAGGCCGGCGTTGCCGACCAGCGCACGGCCCGGTTCGAACACCAGCTTGGCCTTGCGATGGCCGAGTTTCTGCAGCATGGCTTGCGCGTATTCGGCAAAATCCGGCGGAGTTTCATCCTGATAGCAGATACCGATGCCGCCACCGGCATCAATATGCTGGATATGGATGCCCGCCGCTTCGAGCTGGTCGACCAGCGTCAGTACACGGTCGAAAGCGTCGAGAAACGGCGACAGTTCGGTCAGTTGCGAACCGATATGGCAATCGACACCATGCACGGCGATGTTCGGCATTTTTGCCGCGCGTTGGTAAAGGCTGAAAGCATCTCCATACGCCACACCGAACTTGTTGTTCTTGAGACCGGTGGAAATATAAGGATGGGTTTTGGCATCCACATTCGGGTTGACGCGCAGGGAAACCGGCGCGATTTTACCCATCTTGCCAGCGACCTGGTTCAGGCGATCCAGCTCGGCTGCAGATTCAATGTTGAAACAGAAAATACCAGCCTCAAGTGCGGCACGCATTTCTGCTTCAGTTTTGCCGACGCCGGAAAACACCACCTTGCCCGGGTCGCCGCCCGCCGCCAGCACGCGCGCGAGCTCGCCGCCTGAGACGATATCGAACCCGGCACCGAGTTTTGCGAACAGGTTGAGTATGGCGAGGCTGGGATTGGCCTTGACGGCAAAACAAACCAGATGGTCGCTACCGGCAAAACCGGCCTTGAATTGTGCAAATGCGGTTTCCAGCGCTTGCCGCGAATAGACGTAGCAGGGTGTGCCATACTTGCTGGCGATATCGGTCAGTGCGACATTTTCGGCATGCAGCGTGCCGCTCTTACTGTGGAATGGGTTCACGGGTCTTGTCGTTTCGATTGCGTGTTCTGGCTAAGGCTGCTTCGGGATACTTTAATCCTGAGGTGCCGGTTTGGGTTGTACATCTTGCGGATACTGTCGTTCCGGAATATAGAGCGGGCCTTTGGTGCCGCATGCAGTCACCAGCAGACACAGCAGAATTGAAAGGCAGAAAAGTCTCATTAGCGTCATTGTCCTTAAAAATTGGATACTAACATAATCCCGGATTATCCATTAGGCGGCCCTTCTGGCCTGCACGAGTGCTAGCGGTCGGTTTGCGGTCAGTTTTGCCGATAGCTCGGCGTCCATAGACCAGGCTATGGACTTCTCTCAATCAACAAAACTGCCTCACAACCTGTCTCACAATCATCACGCGCTCTAATGAATAGTCCGGGATAAACTGATATTTTGACAGGAGGCTGGACTGGGATTACCGTTCATCCGTCACCCGAAACCGGTTGTCAGTTCCGGGTAGATTTCAGGAAATTTTTAAAGCAGCATACATTTCAGCGCAAAAGGGGATTAAAAATGCGAATCAGAAAACAGCATAATGGCTTCACGTTAATTGAGCTTATGATAGTCGTTGCAATTATAGGCATCATTTCGTCGATTGCCTTCCCCGCATATCAGGATTATGTTGCTCGCGGCAAAATCACTGAGGCCACCTCGGGTTTGTCTGACCTCCGTGTGAAGCTGGAACAGTACTATCAGGACAACCGCACTTATGCAGGTTATGTCGATGGCAGCTGCATTCGCACTAGCGACGGCAAGCCCGCGATTAATTCCAATAGCTTCACTGTTGCTTGCGAAAGTAATGCCGATACTTTCAAGATTACTGCGACCGGCAAAGCTACGGGAGGAATGACCGGTTACAGCTACGATATTAACCAAGGAAATGTCAAGAACTCTTCAGTGCCCGGTGGCAGCGGTGCTTGCTGGATCATGAGAAAAGGCGGCTCATGCTAACTAATCATTTTATGCGAATGCAGCATGGTTTTAGCCTGATAGAAATGGTTATTGCGACTGCGATACTGGCGATCCTTGCGGCAATTGCCGTTCCCAGTTTTGCGCAGATGATACAGAACAGCCGTATCCGTACAGCGGCCGAATCGATTCAGAACGGGTTGCAAGTAGCACGCGCCGAAGCGGTCAAGCGTAATACCATGGTGAAATTTCAACTGAATGCAGACAGTAGCTGGATCGCCTGCGTGATCGCCAATGCAGGCGATAATTGTGTTAATGATCCGGCCAATGCAGATTACATACAGGGCCGTTCAACGGCTGAAGGTTCTACTGCAGACGTGACTGCGACAGTCACTCCAGCCGGCAATACAACAGTGGTCTTTACCGGGCTTGGTTTGATTGCGCAGGGTACGAATCCGTTTACGCAGGTGGATGTCGATATGGATGAGGCGGTGATGTCACCTGCTGACAGTCGTGACTTGCGCATCCTTCTGGGTGCTGGTGGCAGTGTTCGCATGTGTAACCCCAATCTTGGCGCGGATGATCCTCGCGCTTGTTGAGGGAAAGATGATGACGATGAAAAACAAATTTCCAGTTCGCAAAGCCATATCTACCATTTCGCACAGCAAGTCACAGCAAGGCATGGCGTTGCTGGAAGCCCTGATTGCCGTGTTGATTTTCTCCATGGGCATATTGGCACTGGTTGGATTGCAAGGGGCTATGGTCAAGAACACATCTGACAGCAAATATCGGGCGGAAGCGACCTTTATTGCGCAGCAGAAATTGGGGGAGGTTTGGGCTAACGCCAAGAGCCATAATACTTTTGGCAGTTATGCCGTTGTTGATGAGGATATTTCCGTTTTATTGCCGGGAGGCAAACGCACAGTGGCGATTTCGCCCGCCCCGAATTGCCTGGTGACGGTGACGGTGAGCTGGCAAATGCCTGGCGGCGACATACACAATCACACGACCAATGCGCGCGTTAACAGCATGGCCGAGCCAGGCACCTGTATCTATAAATGAGGCCCCAATGGTTATGAGCGGAATGCACGAAAAAGTTGAATTACACAGCCAGTCTGGCTTCGGTCTGGTGGAGGTGATGGTTGGCATGGTTATCGGCCTGCTGGCGACTCTGGTGATCATGCAGGTGTTTTCCACTTACGAGAATCAGCGCCGCGCGACCACCGGCAGTTCGGACGCCCAGACTAACGGCAGTATTGCGCTCTTCAATTTGCAGCGCGATATCCAGATGGCAGGTTATGGCCTGCCTATGCCGATGGCAGATCCGGAAAATTCCTCGCTGAAGTGCAACTTGTTGCCTGAGTATGACCCCGATGCCGATCCGGTGACCGATAACAGCATCAAGTTGTTCCCGATCGAGATTGAAAATGGCGTTGATGATTCCAGCGATATCATCAAGGTGCGCTACAGTAGGAATGCTGCCGGTGCCGTGCCTACCAAGATCGTAAACCATACGCCAATCAACGATATCGTTGTTGATCATAATCTAGGTTGCAAGGACGGTGATGTTGCAATGATTAATCAAGGTAATGCGTGCATGATGACGCTGGTGGCAACGGTAGCAATTGATGGCTATGGACACGGAGGCGGATCCAATGATGATACGCATATTGGTTTGGTTCCAACAACGCCGCTTGGCCCGCCACTCAGCAATAGTGCCATGCTAACCTGCATGGGAGACTGGCAGGAATACCGTTATGTGGTCGTGAACAACCAGCTGAGACGTCAGACGATTTCCGGCAATCTAGCAGATAACGAGGATAATGTCCTGGTTGATGAAATCGTTGTCTTGCAGGCGCAATACGGTGTTTCGGCGACAGCGGACAGTAACCGGGTAACGGAGTGGAGGGATGCGACCGGCAACTGGACCCCTGCCAATCTGGCTGCGAACGTGGATCGGCGCAATCGCATCAAGGCTGTGCGTGTTGCCGTGGTTGCGCGGAGTGGGCAGCGTGAAAATGAAGTCGTTACCCAAGTCTGTACCACTGACAAGGGTACCGTTAACAACGGTCCATGTGCCTGGGATGATACCGATTTCGATGCAGCGCCGAAGATTGATCTTTCCCCTTTGTATGCGGTGGCGAATGAGTGGCAACATTACCGTTACCGTTCTTTTGAAACCATCGTCCCCTTGCGCAACATGCTCTGGTCCAGGGATGCGCTATGAAATTCAGAACCATGAAATCCAGAACTCCGCAATCAAGAACTTTGAAATCGGCCGGTATGCAAACGTGGCGGCAACGCGGCGTGGTGTTGTTTATCGCGCTGATTGCCCTGCTGGTGATGTCTCTGGCGGCGGTAGCGTTGATCCGCTCGGTGGACACCAACACCATGATTGCCGGCAACCTTGCATTGCGACAATCGGCGTTGACTTCCTCCGACCGGGGAGCGGAAACGGCAATGAACTGGCTGGATGCCAAAGCATTGGCTAATCTGGCTGAACTGGACGGCAACAACGTAGGGGAAGGGTATTACGCCACCTATTTCCCCACTATTGACGCCAACGGCGACGGTGTTACTGATGACGAGGATGACAGGCTGTTCGCAAAAAGCCTGGTTGATAACAATGGCGTGCTGGATACCGCTGATGATGGCCAGGGCAATAAAATCGAATACATCGTACAGCGTATGTGCCTGAATCCGGCACCGCCGGCCAACGATGCCACCAATAAATGCATGCTGGGTAAGCCGGAGACCGACACCAGCAGTTTCGCCGTCAAGGATGCTCCAGAAGCCGGCGCTATCGTCAATACAAATCAAAGTCCCATCTATCGCGTCACGGTCAAGGTGACTGGGCCGAAAAACACCGTGAGTTACACGCAAACCTATGTCTATTAGGAGCAGGTCATGAAGTTCTATCAACAAGGATATGCGCAATTATTCAAATGGCTGTTGGGCATGATGTTGCTCGCTACACTCGTATTGCCCGGCCTGGCGCGGGCAGCAGGCGTCACTACGCCGCTGGATCTGGCGACTGTGCCGCTGGCCAACAGCCCAACGATTACCATACAGCCTAACCTTTTGTTCGTGCTCGATGATTCCGGCAGTATGGAATGGAATTTCATGCCGGACCAGTTTGGCTACAATTTAAGCAGTCAGGATCAAAAAAAATGCCGTAAATATGTTGGAGAAAATTCCAGCAGCACTAAGCGCACTCAATGTTCAGGCGGTAATAGCAACGGCATGGGCGATGGCGGCGATCCGCCGATTTTTAGCTATCGAATCAATACGGTTTATTACAATCCGGCTGTTTATTATGAGCCTCCGGTGAATCCATGCAATTTTTCTGAGCACTTGCCGAGCCAGACGAATTGGGCCAGTGTGCGTACCGATGGATTGAAGATCGATGCCAGTTGCAATCAGACTTCGGGTACAAGAGATCTGCTGACGACTTATCCTGAGCGTGTGTATTGTAATAGCAGCGGGGTTGGTAGGGATACACTGACAACCCTTAATTCCGGTTCCCGTACATGTAAGCAGAACGGCATAGATCAAATTGCAGGGGTTGACGGCGATTATGATTATCCTCAGACC
This sequence comes from Betaproteobacteria bacterium HGW-Betaproteobacteria-8, assembly GCA_002842135.1. The sequence continues at coordinate 18,718 of PHCD01000018.1, forward strand.
ACTGGCAATTGGTATGCCACCGGTAGCGGTTTTGGAACTTATGTGTACGCCAGGGACTACAACAGCAATCCGCATTATTACAATGTGATTCCGCGCGAGCACTGCGCGGACAAATCGCTAGTGGACTGCACATTGACGTCGGTGCCTATTGCAGGCTATCCAGAACCGGCTTATGTGCGGTATTGCAGCACAGATGCCCAAGCCAGCAGCTCAAGTGTGCAAACGGGAGCCGGTAAATGTCAGGCTGCATTTGACCGGGAGACTTCTGTTACCCCGGAAACTTTTACTTATGCTCGTTATGGCAACTTTCAACGGGTGGATATCGTTTCTTCTGTGGGTAGTTACCCCAAGGTCCTTGCCAGGACGGATTGTGCCGGCGCAACTTGCACCTATAGCGAGGAAATGACCAATTTCGCTAACTGGTATGCCTATTACCGGACACGTATGCAGCTGATGCAATCATCCGTCGGGCTGGCATTCAAGGACGTTGGAGAAGACTTCCGGGTCGGCTTCATGACCATCAAACCTATATCTAGCGAGTCTGTGAATTTTGGCACGTTTAACACAGCGCACAAGTCTGCCTGGTATAAAAAACTCTATTCCATCACTGGGGACAGTGGTACTCCCTTGCGTGAAGCCTTGGGCAAGGCGGGACGTATCTATGCGGGTAAGGAAACCGTCAGCGGTGCTTTTACCGACCCTATGGAATACGAGTGCCAGCAGAACTTTACATTGCTGACAACGGATGGATTCTGGAACGGTAATGCCGGCGTGAAAGTAGACGGTTCTGCCATGACTAATCAGGATGATAATGCGGAAACGCCACCACCCAAGTCTGAAGGTGGTATTGATAGCATAAATTCCTTGGCGGACACGGCAAAGTATTATCGTGATACGGACTTACGTACAGGGGCGCTGGAGAACTGTCCTGGTGCGCTAGGGGCGTCAGTCTGCGAGTCGCCAGGCACTTCCGAAGCCAACAAGAAGCAGACTATGGTCACACTGACTCTGGGTCTTGGTGTGGATGGTACCTTGGCTTACATAACGGACTATAAAACGGCGTTATCAGGAGATTTCTTTGAAATCAAAACTGGTTCCAAGGATTGGCCCAAGCCTGTGGGGGACACCCCAACGGCGATCGATGACCTCTGGCATGCTGCGGTTAATGGTGACGGTACCTATTTTAGTGCGAAGGACCCTGCAGAACTAACTCAGTCGATGAAGGAGGCACTGGCGTCGATTGAAGTCAAGCTAGGAGCTGGCGCCGCCGCGGCCACCAGTACCTTGAACCCGGTTTCAACCGATAATGATGCATTTGTTGCCAGTTACACGACAGGCCATTGGACCGGAAATCTTGAAAAGCGCTCGATTGATCCAGTCAGTGGCGCGGTTAGCGGTACGACCGCGCCCGGCAATTGTGTTGAGGATGTGGTGATTTCCGCCAGTTGTACTGATCCATCCAGCATCGAGGCAAATGGCGCAGGGGGCTATAACTGTGTGACGCCGGACGTTACAGTGGAAACTGCTTGTGTAGGTGGTACTTGGGATGGGGTGGCTAATACCTGCAGTGTGCCGGTTGCAGCCTCTTGTACTGGTACGCTGAAAAATAAGGTGTTACCGTTTGAAGATTTCAGAAAGATTTACAAGAACAGCGGTAGTGGTTTGGATAACTTCACCTACACCAATCTTACTCCGGAAGAGAAGACTACCTTTGAACCGGCTTTTCTGTCAGAAAATTTGACCCAGTGGCCATTGCTGACCGCCGAACAGCAGACGCTGATCACGGGGGAAAGTCTGGTGAACTACCTGCGTGGACAGACTGGTCTGGATGAGAATGCTGAAGATCCTATTAACAAGGTATTCCGTAAACGTCAGGCCGTATTGGGAGATGTGATTAATGCCAAGCCGGCGTTTATTGGCAAACCGACTTTCAGCTATGTGGATTATGGATATGACTCGTTCAAATCCACTAAGGCAACTCGTGCGGGTATGGTCTACGTGGCATCGAATGATGGCATGTTGCATGCATTTAATGCGGCAACTCTGGAAGAGGTCTGGGCCTATGTACCCAGCATGGTGATTCCAAACATGTGGAAGTTGGCGGATACGGCTTACGACACCAAGCACAGCTACTATGTCGACGGTGATCCGGTGATTTCCGATATTTGTGTGTCCGGTTGCGGTGGTGCAGGGGCCACCTGGAAGACTATACTGGTGGGTGGGCTGAATGCAGGCGGGCGCGGTTACTATGCGCTGGATATCACTGATCCGACATCTGCAGATGGGCCTGAACTGCTCTGGGAGTTCGATGCAAATGACGCCCCCAATCTTGGATACACGTTCGGCACGCCGGTCGTGACCAAGGATCCTGATGGCAAATGGGTTGTGCTGGTGACTTCCGGCTATAACAATATCCCGGACGATAGCTCTTTTTATAACGATGAAGGTGTGAAGTTCAAGCCCAATAACCCGCCGCAGTTCATGACAGGTGACGGCAAAGGTTATCTGTATATTCTCGATGCCGTGACCGGTAGCAAACTGACGGAGATTTCGACTGGCGTCGGTACTCCTTCTTTGCCAAGCGGGTTAGGAAAGATCGCGGCCTATGCTGAAGATCCAGAGAGAAACAATACGGCCAACTTTGTTTATGGTGGCGATTTGTTAGGCAATCTTTGGCGTTTCGATCTTAGTGACAATTCGGTGATGAAGCTGGCGCAGTTGGATTCCGGGCAACCTATTACTGTCAAGCCTGAAATCGGTTTGATCAAGAAAAAGCGTGTAATCTTCTTCGGTAGCGGCAAATATCTGGAAGTTACCGATCTCACTAACACCGATCAGCAGACGCTGTATGCCATCAAGGACGATAATCTGGCGACGACCGTTGCTGACCCGCGTGGTACGCTGGTGGAGCAGACTATGGAGATCAATGGCGATGTGCGCAAGATTACGTCGAATAATGCGGTCAATTGGGATAGTGATCTGGGCTGGTATATCAACTTCCCGGAGACCGCAGAACGGCAGCACGTGGCCTCCAAGTTGATTCTGGGTACCTTGCTGGTGCCGACTACCGTGCCGACCTCATCGGCCTGCCAGCCGGCCGGTCATGGCTGGTTTACTTTCCTGGATTTTCGGACCGGTCGCTCGGTATTGGATGACAATATTGTTTCTACAATGACCAGTTCGCCCGTGGTTGGTTTTAATGTGGTTTATATCGATGGAAAACCCAAGGTCTCGATTGTGACTGCGGATAACCCAACACCGAAGTTGATTCCGGGCGTGCCTTTCTCCGGCTCAGGCTCCGGATTTACGAGGACGAGATCCATCTGGCGCGAATTGATTACAGATTGATCGATTCAAGCTGAAAAAAGGGCGGCAATGCCGCCCTTTTTGCTGCCCGTCAGCTTTGTTGCATCAGTCTGGTTAGCACCAGGCCGTTAATCAAGCCGAAGACCAGTGCGGCTAGTGCGAAGATGGGTGTCAGGTAGATGATGCCGCTGTGCGGGATGAGCCAGAGCCAGACGATCAGCAGTTGACCGCTGATGTGGGCGAATGAGGCGAGGATGCTGAGGCTGACCGGGCCGAACCATGTTCGGGGTAGTTTGATCGCCAAGGTGAGGACACAGAGGCTGCTGAGCGCGCCACCAAAACTCAGCAGGAACGTGGGCGAAAACAGTTGTCCCAACAGCAGGCTGCCGGCGAACACGCGCAGCAGGCTGACCCAGGCGGCAGTGCCGATACCGTACTGATAAAGCACGTACAAGGTCACGATGTTGGCGATGCCGGGTTTGACGCCGGGCAGTGGCGACGGTAGTACGGCTTCGATCAGGTGCAGGCCGATGGCGAGGGCTGCCAGTTTGGCGATGCGGTGATCGTCCGCTGTGGCGGTAAATGTGTGCTGGATGTTTTTGGGCATATTAATAATTCAGCGAATCGTAGGGCCTGCTGTTGCCCAGTAACTCGACACTGATCTGGTTCGGCAGGCACATGGCAACCTGGCCAGCCTGAGTGAGCCAGCCCTGTTTAACGCAATACTGACGTGGGCCGGGATCACTGGCGACGCGTACCCGGCCGTGGTCGATGATGACGGTGGTCGTGCCCAGCGGCCCCGGGATCTGCAGCGTGCGTTGTTGATTGAGACTTTGTGTCGTGAAGATTTCACTGCCGGCGCGGACCTGCACCTTGCTGGCAGCTTCGCCCAGCCAAAGCGTTTTGAACAGGCCAAAGACCACAACACCGCCCAACAGTACGATCAGGCCATCCCCCCATCTCAGTCCGTGCAGCCAGTTATGGCAAGGTGCGGACTTCGACATCGTTCTTCCATTTGAGGCGCTGCTGCATGGCCGGGCTGGCAGCAATATTGCCTGCGTCGTCGATCACCATGAAGTTTTCAAC
>PHCD01000019.1 GCA_002842135.1 Betaproteobacteria bacterium HGW-Betaproteobacteria-8
CCGATCTGGAACGGGCCTTCAACGGCCATCGGCATGAAGTAGCTGTAGACGCTGTAAACCAGGCCGCGCTTCTCGCGAACCTCCTCGGTCAGGCGCGAAACGAAACCGCCGCCGCCCAGGATGTAGTTACCGACATAGAGCGGGAAATAGTCCGGATCACCGCGACTGACGCCGGGATAACCCAGCAGGATATGCGACTGGCTGGCCGGATGCTCGATACGCTGTTCAAGCGCCTGCTTCGGCAGTCCGACCGCACTCAAGGGCGGAGCAGACACGGCCTTGGGCAAGGCAGCGGTCAGGCGTTCGGCAATCTCTGCAGCCTGTTCGCGGCTCATGTCGCCGATCAGGGCAATGACGGCATTGTTGGCGCTGTAATAGGTCTGGTAGAACTGCAGCAGATCGGCGCGCCCAATCGCTGCGACTGTTTCCGGTTCGCTGCTGAAACCATAAGGATGATCGCCGTAAACAGCCTTCATGAACGCCTTGCTGGAAATCGAATCCGGCTTGGTCGCAGACTCCTTGAGGTTGGCAATGATGCGGGTCTTCTCGCGCTGCAGGATATCCTCGGGGAAATCTGGCTGCTGAATAATCTTGCTGTAAATATCCAGCGCCTGTTCGCGTTCAGGCAATTTGCTCAAGGTGCGCAGCTTGAAGCCGGCGCGGTCCAGATCATCTTCGCTGCCAAGGATAGCGCCGATATCGGCCATGCGCTTCGAAATCTCTTCCTCGCTCATACCCGCCGCACCGGTCGTCATCATGTGACTGGTAATCGCAGACAAGCCGGCTTTTTCCTCTGTATCACGTGCGCTGCCAGCAGCAAAATTGATGCTGATATCAATGATCGGCAGGTCATGGTTCTCGACAAAATAGACATCGGCGCCGGTACTGGTCTGCCAGTGCTCGATCTTGACGCCGGCATAGGCTTGCGCAGCAAACAGCAGGCCCACCGTCAACAGGGCCAGGTTCTTGAAGAAGTTCATATTAGCGCGCATGAGGATTCACCTGTGGCTTCTTGTTGTTTGGTTCGATGGGCTGTGGATCCAGCGTGGCAACGGTCAGCACATCCCTGATCAGGTATTTTCGGGCGACTTCCTGTACCTGCTCCGCCGTAATGGCTTCAAGCCTTGCCTGATAATCATCAAGAATTTTCCAGGAATAGCCCATGGTTTCCAGTTGCCCGATCTCCATCGCCTGATAGAACATGGAGTCGCGTTTATAGACATCCGCTGCAATCACCTGCGCCTTTACTCGCTGAAGTTCCTCCGCGGTCACTCCTGAAGATTTGATTTTTTCCACTTGCTGCAACAACGCAGCTTCGAGGTCGGCTACCGTCTTGCCCTGGCTGGGCGTACCTTCGAGCATAAACAGGCTCTCACGGCCACGGGAAAGCATGCTGTAGCCAGCGCCAACTTCCACGGCCACCTGGCTGTCTCGTACCAGTTGCTGATTGAGCCTGGCAGAGGCATTGCCATCCAGCACACCGGCAAGCAGTTCCAGTGCATAGGGTTCCCAGTCGTTCTGCGGATCCTTCAGCGCAGGCGCACGAAAACCCATCAGGATGTACGGCAGTTCAGCCTGCGCCTTGACGATGATGCGGCGCTCACCTTTTTGTTCCGGTTCGGCCTGCGGTTTTCTTGCCGGCATTTTGCTGGATTTGAGCGAACCAAAATGCTTCCTGGCCAGTTTGAAAACTTCCTGTGGATCGACATCCCCCACTACCACCAGCATGGCGTTATTCGGTGCATACCAGGTTTTGTACCACTCGCGGGCGTCGGCATCGGTCATATGCTCCAGATCGTTCATCCAGCCGACAATAGGACGACCATATGGATGGGCGCTGTAAACGGCAGCATTGAACTGTTCATAGACTTTCGCCTGCGCCTTGTCCTCGGTACGCCAGCGACGTTCTTCCATAACCACCTTGATTTCCTTGGAAAACTCTTCTTCGGTCAACACCAGATTATTCATGCGATCCGCTTCCAGTTTGATGGAAAGCGGTAATTGGGATTTTTCCAGCTGCTGGAAATAGGCCGTGTAATCGCGTCCGGTAAAGGCATTTTCACGACCGCCAGCTGCGGCGATAATACGGGAGAACTGACCGGGCTTGATAGCTTTTGTACCTTTGAACATCATGTGTTCCAGCACGTGCGCCACGCCGGTCTTGCCATTCACTTCATCGATGCTGCCAGCACGGTACCAGACTTGTGAAACTACCACCGGCGAACGATGGTCTTCCTGAACCAGCACGCGCATACCGTTATCGAGCTTGAACTCATGCGTCCCGGCATATGAGACAGCCGGTAGCACAACCAGCAGCAACGCCTGCAGCAAAATTAAACTTCGAAATCTCACCTTGTTATTCTCCTTGATTTTGCAAGCTGTAATTCAAACGGAGGTTCATCACAGCCTTGCAGCGACAAAGCCTGTCATGGCTTGTTGAATTTACTCGAACGACAGCTCTGACAGACGCCGCTGTTTCTTAGTTCAAAGTCATGGCCTGAAGTCTGACCACTTAAGCTCGCAGCATTATAGCCATTTAACCAATCACTGATTACGACTAGAATATAGGCTTATGTTCAATATTTTCAAAAAAGACAAATCCCGCCCCGTAGCGGCAGAAGAAACACCTGCTGCATCAACCTCAGAAGTGCCTTCTGCAAGCTGGGCCGAGCGACTCAAACGCAGCCTCAGCAAAACCAGAAGCCAGCTTGGCAACCAACTGGCAGGACTGTTCAGCGGCGGAAAAATCGACGAGGAAGTCTATGAGGAACTGGAGACCATCCTGCTGACTTCAGATGTGGGCGTTTCAGCAACTCAAACCCTGCTTGAAGATATCAAAAACCGCGTCCAGCGCCAGAGCCTGAACGACACCAGCCAACTGAAAGAGGCGCTCAAACAGTCCTTGCTCGAAATGCTGTCACCGTTGCAAAAACCGCTCGTCACCAGCGGCCACCAGCCTTTTATCATCATGCTGGTCGGCGTCAACGGCGCCGGCAAGACTACGACCATCGGCAAGCTGGCCAACCTGTTCCAGGCCCAGGGCAAATCGGTGCTGATTGCCGCCGGCGATACCTTCAGAGCGGCTGCACGCGAACAACTGCAGGCATGGGGCGAGCGTAATCAGGTGCACGTCGTCAGCAACCAAAGCGGCGATGCGGCGGCAGTGATTTTCGACGCAGTCAATTCCGCCAAGGCCAGGAATATCGATATCGTGCTGGCCGACACGGCAGGACGCTTGCCGACCCAGTTGAACCTGATGGAAGAGATCAGCAAGGTGAAGCGCGTCATCGCCAAAGCCATGCCGGATGCGCCGCATGAGATATTGCTGGTACTGGATGCCAACACCGGCCAAAACGCAGTCACGCAAGTGAAGGCTTTTGATGACGCCCTCAAGGTCAGCGGGCTGGTATTGAGCAAACTGGACGGTACTGCCAAAGGCGGTGTCATCGCCGCCATTGCACAAGCCAGGCCCATCCCCATTCGCTATATCGGGGTAGGCGAAAATATCGACGATTTGCGCCAGTTCGATGCCGATGAGTTTGTTCAGGCACTCTTCTCGTGATAACTTTGCGATCATGATGTTATCCGGCCAGATGCATACAGAACCAGCCATGGGGATAAAACCCGAATGATCAAATTCGATCAGGTCAACAAACGTTACCCCGGTAGCAACCAGGCATTGCAGAATGTCTCTTTCGATATTGATCAGGGTGAACTGGTGTATGTCACCGGCCACTCCGGTGCAGGCAAGAGCACCCTGCTCAAGCTGATTGCCGCGCTCGAGCGTCCGACCAGCGGCACTGTCCTCATCAACAACCAGAATATCAGCCACCTGCGCAGTGCTGCCGTCCCTTATCTGCGGCGCAAATTCGGCCTGGTGTTTCAGGATCACAAGCTGCTTTACGACCGCAACTGCTACGACAACGTCGCCCTGCCGCTGCATATCAATGGCATCACCGGCAACGAAGCTGGCAAGCGCGTGCGTGCCGCTCTCGACAAGGTAGGGCTGCTGGACAAGGAAAAGGCCATGCCCATCACGCTCTCCGGCGGCGAGCAGCAAAGACTGGCCATTGCACGTGCTGTAGTGAGCCGCCCCGCCATACTGATTGCAGATGAGCCTACCGGCAATCTGGATGAAACCTACGCGGCTGAAATCATGCAGCTGTTTTATGCCTTCCAGCAGGTAGGAGTCACGGTCATTATCGCCACCCACGATGTACGTGGCATCAGCCCGCAAGCCAAGGTGCTCAAACTTGATCACGGTCATTTGAGCACACAGTTTGGCAGCGACCAGAGCACAGGAGCGGCATTGTGAAGCACTTGCTTAACCAACATGCCCAGGCGCTAAGCCTGGTTGCAGGCAGAATGCGGCATAACCTGCTGGCGACTTTCCTGATGTTTGTACTGATGGGCGTCACACTATGCCTACCGGGTACACTCTACGTCATTGTCGACAACCTGAACCAACTCGCCGGCGATATGCAAAGCGACCCGCAGATCAGTCTCTTTCTCAAGTTGGACGCAAACCAGCAAACCATGGACGAAATCGCTGACAAACTTAAAGCGCATCCGCATATATTGAGTCATCGTTTTGTCAGCAAGGATGAAGCCTGGGAACAATTGCAACAGGACGCCCAAACGGCAGCCGTTGCCTCGAACCTGGAAAAGAACCCTTTACCCGATGCGTATTTCATCACGCCGAAAATCCTGGCACCTGAAGAAATCGAAGGCCTGCAAGCCGAGCTGCAGCAATGGCAAGGTGTGGAGCTGGCACAGCTTGATACCAGCTGGATCAAACGTCTCAACGCCCTGTTACAACTGGGCAAGAAAGGCATCCTGGTGCTGGTCGCGCTGCTTGGATTTGCACTGATCGTCATCATCGGCAATACCATCCGTCTGCAAATACTCACCCAGCGTGAGGAAATCGAGGTCAGCAAACTGATTGGTGCCACCGACAGTTTCATTCGGCGCCCATTCCTTTATGCCGGCACCATTTACGGGCTAGGCGGCGGATTGGTTGCATGGCTGCTTCTGGCCGCCATCATCAGCCTGTTCAACGTGTCCATCGCAGAACTGGCCGAACTCTACGCCAGCGGCTTCAGGCTTGACCTGCCATCGCCAGAAACCAGCTTATCCATCATCGGCAGCGCGGTCTTCCTCAGTTGGCTGGGTTCCTATATCGCCGTGAATCGCTCACTCGCCCAGCTGGACCTGAACTGAATATTCCAGAATAGATAACGACAGTTTTTTTAACTTCGAGTCCAAATAGTCAGGCGCCGAACCCTATCGTTTGAGATAGCATCCAGCGCCTGGCATTTTCAGGCGAACCCTGAAAGGATGTAGAGCTACATATTTACTTGAAGAACCTGCGGAACCAGCCTTCGTCCTTGCTTTTTTCTTTCTCTGAAATAATCCCGATCATATTGGCTCGAACGGCTGATACATAGTCTGCATCATCACGGCGTATGTGATTGATAAGCCAGGACGTCAGCATCTGGTGAATCTCATCAACGACATCATCGCCCAATTTGAATCGCTCAAGATGTTCATTGACACGGCGCACGAACAGATCATGCACCTTCTTGTGCGGCTTGCAATATTTGTAGCCAGCTTCTTCCTGCAGGCTTTCTTCAAAGGCAAAGTGGGATAAAGTGTAGTCGACCAGTTCTTCCAGCACTTTACCGACAGCTTCCCGGTCCTGCTTCGCTTTTGCCAGCTCCAGATCATTGATGTAATCCACGATACGCCTGTGCTGCTTATCGATAACATCAATCCCTGTGTTTAAATCATCTGTCCATATAATAGCCAAAACATCTCTCCTCTCGAAAATATAGTGTCAAATCGCCCTACGCTTGAGTATTGGAGATAATTACTTCACTGACAGGTTGAAAAAACATCAAGAAACCTGCTCCTCCACAATCGACTTTGCAGAAGACAGTAAAGCCACCAATGGCGCCATTCCTAGAAGCGCTCATTCAGTTGGATAGATATTCTTGTTTTTGAAGCGACTATAAAATCGCCAGCTCCCTCGATCTGATTTTCCAACCAAAGGACTAAGGTCCACACCAGAATATAGAAACGTTGGGGGAAATGGCTTGATGTATATCAAACAATCCTTTTTATAAAGCAAACCAATTTCGCCACATCTACTTTATTGCCATGTAAAAAAGTCAAAACAATGAAACTTTTTGCCTCTAGCACTCTCATATGGTGAGTGCTAAAATGATTCAAAAGGAGAGATAATTTACATATGACTAATGCTCTGACTTTACCCGTTGTCAGCTCTGCCGATGGACTGGACCAGTACATTCGCCTGGTGAAGTCGTTCCCCATGCTGAGTGCGGAAGATGAATTTGCCTTAGCCACGCGCCTGCAGAAAGATAACGATCTGGAGGCCGCTAAAAACTTGATTCTTTCCCACATGCGCCTGGTTGTAAGCATTGCACGTGGTTATTCCGGTTACGGATTGCCGCAGGCCGACCTGATTCAAGAAGGCAATATCGGCCTCATGAAAGCAGTCAGAAAATTCAACCCGGAGCGTGGTGTGCGACTGGTGTCTTTCGCCATGCACTGGATCAAGGCCGAAATACACGAATACATTGTGCGCAACTGGCGCCTGGTAAAAATCGCAACGACCAAGGCGCAACGCAAACTGTTCTTCAACCTGCGCAGCATGAAGCGCGGTCTTGGTACGCTTGATACGCAGGAAGTGAACCGCATCGCACACGAACTCAACGTCAAGCCCGAGGAAGTTCTCGAGATGGAAGCCCGCATGGGCGGTCACGAGATTTCACTGGAAGGCTATGGCGACGATGACGGTGAAGAGTCCTACAGCCCGATTGCCTACCTTGAAGACCCAAGTGCCGAACCTTCCGACTTTCTTGCAGAAAAGCAATCTGAGCAACTCGAAATGACCGGTTTGGCCCAGGCTATGGAAAGCCTGGATGAGCGTAGCAGGCGGATTGTGCAAGCACGCTGGTTGCAGGAAGACAATTCAGCAACCTTGCATGACCTGGCCGATGAATTTGGCGTATCTGCTGAGAGAATCCGCCAGATCGAGCAGAAGGCCATGCAAAAAATGAAGCTCTTGCTGACCGAAAGTCACTAATTAAAAAACCACTAATCAACCGGCCGTTATTATCGGCTCAAAATAAAAAAGGCTGCTAGCGCAGCCTTTTTTATTGATTCAATCCTTACCCGAAGAATATTACCGATAATGCACTCAGCCAGGACATCGCGATCAGCACGATCACGATAGTTAATGGCAAGTTATAAAACGTAAAGTAGTCTTTCATTCCAGCTGCCTCTTGGTTCATTGATTGGCATCGATTTTATTCTGATTGCCCGTCTGTTTCAAGCGGTTAAACGGAATCATGGGGTCATCGTCGTCCATCAGGATTCTCTGCGCCGGCCCATCCATATCATCATATTGACCATTTTTAATGGCCCAAAGTATGCCAACAGCCGCCAGCGCGACAAATACAACGGTTAAACCAAGCAGGAAGAGTATGGAAGATAGAGTCATGCAACCTTGGCCTGATCTGACTCACCCTCAAAATCCAGGGCATTTTTCATATGCTGGCGCAATACCTTGAGGTCGGAAACTTGCGCCTGTATGCTCTTTTCCATGCCCTCAAGTTCACCAATACGGTCTTCCAGGGTGTCGGTCGCCTTGTAGATGCGCTTGATACTTTCCAGACGACGGCGCAATTGCAATTGATGTTCACGCACTTGGGATTCCATTGGTGCAATGACGGCTTTCAGCCAGTTTTCCACATCATGGTTGGCCACTTCATAAACATGAATCACGCGACTAGCCAGGGTTTCAAAAAACTTGGAAGTCAGTGTCATTTTCTCGTTGGCAATCATGTTCAATGCGGTATTGAATTGCTCCTTGTATGCACGCTCGAGTTTTGCCAACTCCTTTTGGTAACGCAATGTCGAGAATGACGGCGCATCCGCCTTGCGCAAACCATGTTCTTTGGAGAACTTCTCGTACATCGCGTCCATCATGTTCTTGATTTCTTCGATCTGCTTGTCGGACTGAATCAAGCGCTCTTTCAGGTCGGCAAAGAAGCCATCCATGGCGGCACGGATACTCTTGGTGAAGTTGGCGGCAATCATGGTCTCGCGCGTTTTGACTACCGACTCGCGCAAAGCCTGCATACCGAGCAAAGTGAAGAGCTGGTTGGTTTGCTGCGAGAAAATGCTGCGCAAAGCCTGGAAGCGTTGCAAGCCTTTCTCAAAGTTCTCCTTATCCACCTTGACCTTGCTCATCATGTGCTCGACCACATCCTCATTCTTGCCGCGCAGGCCCTTGAGCTCACCCAACTGCTCATTAAGACCCTGCAAACGGGCTTCGAGAATCATGTAGGAGTTGTTGATCAGATCTTCGATCTCGTGCTGCGTATTGTCACGCACGATTTCCTTCTTGGAAGGAATCAGTTCCTCCGAGAGCGCCTTCTCCAGTTCAGGCAAACGACTCTTGGCCAACAAGGCATTGTCGTCATTGACCTTGGCCAGCAATGCCTTCTGTGCAGAGATGGGGAATATCTGATTGGGTTCCAGGCCAAGCAGTTCGGCACTGGTATTCACCTGTTTGAGCAACTCCTGCTGAATCTGTTTCTCGTCTTTCAGCTCGTCCCAGAGACCGTCGATCTTGTTCAATACGGCCAGGCGGCCCTTCTGCTTCCAGCGCGTGCCGCTGATGTACTGCCGCCAGACATCGATCTCGGACTTGGTGACACCAGTATCTGCCGCCAGTATAAAGAGGACAGCATGCGCATTGGGCAACATGTTGAGCGTGAGCTCCGGCTCGGTGCCAATCGCATTGAGCCCCGGAGTATCCAGAATCACCAGGCCCTGTTCGAGCAATGGATGCGGAATATTGATCATCGCGTAGCGCCAGCAAGGCACATCAATCGTGCCATCGCTGTTGATGCCCATGGCATCGTCAGGATTGTTAGGGTCGTAAAGACCATAACGCTCAGCCTCTTCCAGACTCACCTTCTTGGTGGTGCTAACCTCCTTGAAAGCCTCGGCCATACTCGCGCTGGAATTGATGTCGAACTCGAAAGTTTTCCATTCGTCCGGATAGCGTTTGTATTCGCTGGTTGTGGCATCCGATGTGCGCGTTTCTATTGGCAGCAACTGCAGGCAGGTCGGCTTGGACGGGTCGTAAAGCAACTCGGTCGGACACATGGTAGTACGGCCGGCAGTTGAAGGCAGCAGGCGCTGACCATGTTCTGCGAAGAAAATGGCATTAATCAACTCGGATTTACCACGCGAAAACTCTGCAACGAACGCAACATTCAGCTTGTCGTCACGTAGACGCTCAAGCAAATGCTGGATTCGCTGGTCGATCTGCCCGTCGTTCAGCTCTTGTTCGTTGAGCCAGCTACGGTAGTCGCATATCGTGTCCACCAGCGCTTTACGCCATTCTGCGTAGGCTGCAAACTGACGGGCAAGTTTGTTTTCGGCCATGGTAATTCCTGAATACTTTTTATAGTGAGTAGCACTTTAGCATGAAGCAGAAAATAGGTAAATTAATCAGCATGCTAATGCGTACATTTCATGCTGTTTTCAGATAAACGGAAGACGCCTGCGGATAAACGGTATTTTGAAGCGAATAATGACATTCTGCTATCATCTGGACTTTAAGCCACTGTAGCTCGAAATGACCGGATTGACACCGAATTCCCCGCGCCCGACCGACATCCGCCTGCATCAGGCATCAAGATTGCTCGAGATCAGCTTTGATGACGGGAAAAATGCCGCGCTGCCATGCGAATTTCTCCGCGTCTATTCGCCTTCGGCGGAAGTACGCGGTCATGGTGCCGGACAGGAAGTCCTGCAGACCGGCAAGGAAGACGTCAACATCACCGCCATAGATCCCGTCGGCAACTACGCAGTAAAACTAACCTTCTCTGACGGCCATGACACCGGCCTCTACTCATGGGATTATCTTTATGATCTTGCCGCAAACTACGAAGCGCTGTGGCTGGAATATCTGGGAAGACTGGCTATGGCCAGCGTAACGCGCAAGGAAACATCATGAACGACAAAAACACCACGCACTTCGGCTTTCAAACCGTAGCCGAAGAGGAAAAAGCCCAAAAGGTCGGCGCAGTTTTTCATTCGGTTGCCCGTAAATATGACCTCATGAACGACGTCATGTCTTTTGGCATGCACCGGGGCTGGAAGCGTTTTGCTGTCGAGATCAGCGGCGTGAAAGCAGGCGATCGCATACTCGACATTGCCGGCGGCAGTGGTGACCTCTCACGATTGTTTGCCAAAAAAACAGGCAGCACGGGCGAAGTTATCCTCACCGATATCAATGCCTCCATGCTCGCCGTTGGCCGCGACCGCCTGATTGATGACGGCGTTGCCGTACCAGCACTCCAATGCGATGCGGAAAAGCTGCCCTTTCCCAACCAGCATTTTGATTGCGTCATTGTGGCCTTCGGCTTGCGCAACATGACACACAAGGAAAAGGCGCTGGCAGAAATGCAGCGTGTACTGAAGGTGGGTGGCCGCCTGCTGGTGCTTGAGTTTTCCCAGATATGGAAACCCCTGGCGCCGATTTACGATGCCTATTCGTTCAAACTGCTGCCCCTCATGGGCAAACTGTTTGCCAAGGATGCAGACAGTTACCAGTACCTGGCCGAATCCATCCGCATGCATCCGGATCAGGAAACGCTGAAACAGATGATGCTGGATGCAGGATTTCACAAAGTCGACTACTACAATCTTGCTGCCGGTGCCGTCGCCCTGCACAAGGGCTGGAAGATCTGACATGCTGAAACCCCTGCTTACGCGCCTGCTGAATCACCTGATCAACCAGAACGCCTGGGCAAAGGAGCAGTTGCAGCCGTTTGGAGGCAAAACCGTCAGTTTCCACATCCCTCCCATCAGCGCCACGCTAACCGTGCTGGAAGATGGAGGCCTGGCAATGGCCGGCGACTCCTCCTCGGCGGATGCCAGCGTCACTATTCCGCTATCCGTAGCCTTCAGGCTGCTTGCCAATGACGATGCAGCAGCCACCCTGGCAACCCTGGAAGGCGACACCGAACTGGCAGCCACCTTGGCAAGGGTACTGCGCGGCATTTCCTGGGAATATGAAGAAGACCTGAGCAAAATCATAGGGGACATTCCAGCGCATCAACTGGCCGAATTCGGCCGCAAGGCCGGCCATGAAATCAAGACGCAGAGCCTCAATCTGGCACAGATGCTGGCCGAATACTGGCAGGAAGAACAACCCATGATTGCCAAAAAACGCCATGTGGAAACCTTCAACCAGGAGGTGGACACGCTGCGCGAAGATAGCAACCGCCTGGAAAAACGGATTGAAAAGCTGTCAGAAAAAGTGAAATCATCCAGTCGATAATTCCTCATTTACCTATCCTGCCAAGTTGACCCTATCGTTTAGCAAAGACTGAGCTCCCATGCGCCTGTTTCGTCTCATAAAAATCCTTGTAGTGACCTTGCGCTTCGGCCTCGATGAACTCATCCTGAGCCATTCCAGGTTACGTCCGCTTCAGCGGCTGATTAACGTCCTGCTGTTCTGGCGCAGGCTCAATAAGTCACGTGGGGAGCGCCTGAGACTGGCGCTCGAGGCCCTCGGACCGATATTCGTCAAATTCGGCCAGGTGCTGTCCACCCGTCGTGACCTGATTCCGCCCGATGTCGTGGAAGAACTGTCCAAACTGCAAGACAAAGTGCCGCCATTTCCCTATGCCCAGGTTGAGGAGATCGTCGAGTCCTCGTTCGGCAAGCCCGTCCACGAGGTTTTCGGACAGTTCGAGCAGACACCTGTCGCCAGCGCTTCCGTCGCCCAAGTCCATTTTGCCAACCTGCCGGATGGTCACCCTGTAGCGGTCAAGATTCTTCGACCCAACATCGCTGAAGTCATTGAGAAGGATCTGGTGCTGCTCGATACGGCCGCATGGCTGATGCACAACCTCTGGGATGAAGGCAAACGCCTGAAACCGCGCGAAATCGTTGCCGAATTCGCCCGCCACACCCATGCGGAACTTGACCTGATGCTGGAAGCAGCCAATTGCAGCCAGCTGAAACGCAACTTCACCAACAGCAAACTGCTGCTGGTGCCCGAGGTTTACTGGGACTGGTGCCGCCAGCAGGTCATGGTCATGGAACGCATGCAGGGCACGCCAGTCAGCCAGGTCGAGTATTTGCGTAGCAATGGCATGGATATCCCCAAGCTGGCCAGCGATGGCGTGGAGATTTTCTTCACCCAGGTATTCCGCGATGGCTTCTTTCATGCCGACATGCATCCGGGCAATATCCTGGTGGCGGATGACGGCCGTTATATTGCGCTGGACTTCGGCATCATGGGCACGCTGAACGATGTTGATAAAGAGTATCTGGCACGCAATTTCCTCGCCTTTTTCCGCCGCGATTACCGGGAAGTCGCCAGGGCCCACATCGAATCAGGCTGGGTGCCGAAAGACACCCCCATCGACGAATTCGAGACTGCAATTCGAGCCGTCTGCGAACCGATTTTCGACAAACCGCTGAAAGAAATCTCCTTTGGCCGCACCCTGCTCAGCCTGTTCCAGATGGCCCGCCGTTTTGGTGTCATCATCCAGCCGCAACTGATCATGCTGCAAAAAACCCTGCTCAACATTGAAGGCTTGGGGCGCGACCTCGACCCAAATCTGGATCTATGGAAAACCGCCAGCCCTTACCTGGAGCGCTGGATGTCTGAACAGCTGGGCTGGCGCAGCGTAGTGCAGAATGTCAAAGCCGAACTGCCCTACTGGGGCAAAATCCTGCCGCAGGTACCCCGCTTGCTGCAGCAGCAACTGCAAAAAAGCCATGACAACCCGCTCAATGATGAGCTCAGGCGGCTCATCCAGGAACAACAAAGACAGACTCTCTGGTTGCGCATCATCGCAATCACGCTGTTCGGTCTTCTGCTAATCCAGGTTTCCTTCTATTTTCTGCGCTAGTTCTTCTGCGGCGGCTTTCCTGTAATAAGCTCAAGCCTATCTATTGCGCTGGGTAAGGTATTTGCTAGAATCTAGCCGCCGAGCCTTGCGTTTACTACCCGGCCAGGCAAGGATGCGAACCGAACCCGGTTCGGCCGGATTCCACTTTCGGATATTCACGGCAACGACGCCAAAAAAGGATCAACCGTGCTACTAGGCTTTGTGATTATTTATCTGGTGATATCCATCGGCATAGGCGTCTATGGCGCCACCAGGGTACACAACTCTCGAGACTATGTAACCGCCGGTCGCAGCCTGCCCTTGCCCATGGTGATGGCCATGGTGTTCGCGACGTGGTTCGGCGCGGAGACTGTGCTCGGCATCCCGGCCACCTTCCTTGACGAAGATATGGGCGGACTGATTTCCGATCCCTTCGGCGCCTCGCTCTGTCTGATCCTGTTTGGCTTGTTCTTTGCCCGTCCGCTTTACCGCATGAATCTGCTCACCATCGGTGACTTCTACCGCAGCAAATATAACCGCTTTGTCGAAATCATGGTCGCGATAGCGATCGCGCTATCCTATCTGGGCTGGGTCGCGGCACAGGTGACCGCACTTGGGCTGGTCTTCAGCGTGCTATCCGATGGCATGATCACACAAACCCAGGGCGTCATCATCGGTGCCTCCATTGTGCTGATCTATACGCTATATGGCGGCATATGGTCTGTCGCGCTGACCACTTTCGTGCAGATGATCATCATCGTGCTGGGCTTGCTTTGGATTTCGTGGCTGGTATCGGACATGACAGGCGGCGTAGCGCCGGTGATTGCACATGCGCATGAAGCCGGAAAATTCAACTTCTGGCCTGAACTGGACACGGTCGCCATGCTGGCCTTTATCGCCGGGCTGCTGACCATGGGGTTCGGCTCCATACCGCAACAAGATGTATTTCAGCGCGCCAACGCTTCCAAGAACGAAAACGTCGCTGCCTGGGGTTCGATTGCCGGCGGCATCGCCTACTTCCTGTTTGCGGCGGTGCCCTTGTTCCTCGCCTACTCCGCCAATCTTGTCGACCCGCAAAAAGTTGCAGCACTTCTCAGCAGTGGCAATGCTGAGCACATATTGCCCCGGCTGGTCATGGATCATCTGCCTGTCTATGCACAAGTGATATTTTATGGCGCACTGCTCTCCGTCATCATGAGCACTGCCTCCGGCACACTGCTGGCGCCATCTGTCACCATCTCGGAAAACATCCTCAAGGGCATGTTCGGGCGCATGAGTGACGATCATTTCCTGCGTATGATGCGCATCGTCGTCGTGCTGTTCTCAGTCGGAGTCACCTTGTATGCATTATGGGCCATAGGCAAAGAGACCGGCATCCACCAGATGGTGGAAAATGCCTACAAAGTAACGCTGGTCATGGCTTTCACGCCTCTGGTCGCCGGTATCTACTGGAAACGCGCCAACGGCCAAGGGGCGGTATTCGCCATCATTCTCGGTCTCGCGACCTGGATCCCGCTAGAGATACTGTCACCGGAAGCCGACGTACCGCCTCAATTTGCCGGCTTTATCATGAGCATTGCCGGCATGGTTGCAGGCTCGCTGCTGCCCGACATGAAATGGCTCAGGAAAACAGCATAAAAAAACTAGCGGACGCGTACTCAACGCTGGCAATGATCGCAAAAGAATGTCGAGCGCTGACCTAACCTTATGGTTTTGATTGGCGCCCCGCAGACCTTGCAGGGCTGCCCGGTACGCCCATAGACAAAATATTCCTGCTGAAAATAACCAGGATTGCCATCTGCCCCGAAGAAGTCGCGCAAACTGCTACCCCCAGCCCGCAAGGCATCGTGCAAAGTCGCCTTGATCTCAGCTACCAATCGTTCGCAACGGTTTTTGCTCACCTTGCTTGCTGCCGTGCGTGGATCGATACCGGCCCGGAACAGCGATTCGCTAGCGTAAATATTGCCGACCCCCACCACCAGATGACTGTCCATAATGGCATTCTTGATGGGGGCGGTTTTGTTGCGTAACTGCTGATAGAGCCATGCACCCTGGAAGCCTTCGTCCAGCGGCTCCGGGCCAAGCACACTCAACAGCACATGCTTTTCCGGCTCTTTCCCAGCCCATAACACGGCACCGAAGCGCCGCGGATCGCGCAAGCGCAACACATGGCCATCGGTAAAATGAATATCGAAGTGGTCGTGCCTGGCAGGCGCCTCGTCTTTTGCCAGCAGGCATATACGACCTGACATACCGAGATGCAGTAGCAAACTGCCTGCTTCAAAGCGCGCAAGGATGTATTTGCCACGACGGCTCAGTTCGAGCAATCGCTGGTTCTGCAAGGTTTCTGGCAGGTGCGCCGGAATTGGCCAGCGCAGGGAGGGGTTTCTGATGACTACGTGACTGACGGTCTGTGCAAGCAGCGGGAACAAGCCCCGCCGCGTCGTTTCCACCTCAGGCAATTCAGGCATGACGCCGGATTACTCTTCTTTTGGAATATGTAACGGCGGGTTAAGCATCGCAAAGCCGAGATCGGGAGCAAAATGATAGATCAGTCCTTCGTCCGGACGGGCCAGCAGCAACTCAGGGGACTCCTGCATCTTGTCGAAATGCACCTTGCCGCCACCTTCCAGCTTTACTTCAAAGGAAGGATAGGTCGCATTGCGATCAGACTTGTACGGCTCAACCGACTTGGCGGGTGATACCTTCCAGGTGACCTCCAGCCATTCGTTCATTTCATCCTGCGCCGGCTTGGCGTTCGCCGCCGAGGCTTTCCATTTGCCGTCGGCCAGGTCAACATTGAGGCGTATTTCTTCCCATTGCTCCAGCCTGGAAAAATCAAAACCAGCGATTTTTTCAGTCGGTTTCAGTGGTGACTTGTCTATCATTTCCACCACCTGCGTACCCGCCGATTCACTGTAAATGGTATCCACCAGGTACACCGCACCCTGGAAAGCAAGATACTGCTCGCCACTCACCGGGTTGTAAGTGCCGAACAGGAATTCTTCCTCATCCAGTTTCAGTTTGAGCTTGGGCTGATCCAGGCCAAATTTTGCCAGATCGTCCGTGTTGAATTTTTCCGTGCTGCTTGCAGCCACGATAGAGAGAATGCGTTGCACAGACATCTGGTCAGCACGGGCTTTATAAGGCTGCGTAATATGCCAGTAGCCATCAACCTTCTCGAAGGCCACTGGCGCTTTGGCCGGGAACTCGATACTGACTTTGGAGAAATCCCCGAGTTTCAGGTTGGATACCTCATGCGTAGCCGGACCATTCTGCTCAGGCTGCGGCCTCAGGTAAAGAAAAGTAACGATGCCTGCAATCAGCAGCAGCAGTCCAAGATTTACCAGCCAGCGCTTAATCATGCTTTACGACGTTTCCACCAGATAACAACACCCGCCACCAGCAAGACGATAGGCAGCACCAAACGGAATCCGAAGAAGATCAGCATGGTCAGGAACCTGTTCCATGGATCGCTCGGGATAACCACATTCACATCTTTCAAAGGTTTAGGCAGGATCGTGATAAGGTCGTCGTCACCGGCCAGCCAGTTGACGATGTTCACGCCGAAATCCAGATTGCCGCCGTTACCAATGAATGTATTGGCCAGGAAGTTGCCGTTGCCGACCACCACCACGCGCTGACCCTTTTTGCCGTATTCACGCTCCAGGGCTACCGCGATATTGATAGGGCCACGTATATCGGTTTTATCGTTGAAAGCGGCTTTGGCATCGGCTTCCACCTTGCCTGTCTCCAGCCAGCCATTCTGCGCCACTTCCACCAGGCGGCTGACCTTCCAGCCGAACTCGAAGGAATCTGCGGCGTCGATCATGCGAGCTTCCGGGAACAGGGTACGCAGCATGAAGTTTTTGGTAATCGCATGTTCGCCGTAGGTATTGGCAAACGCCACCTTGGGGTCTGCCCCATATTGCGATGAGGAAAGATCAATCACCACACCCGGGGTAATCTGCAAACCAAGGTACTCGGCAATCGGCTCAAGGCCTCGCAGGTTTTCATCATCCAGCAACCATAACAGGTTGCCGCCTTTTTCGATGTAGTCCTTGATCTTGGCAACCTCGATCTCGCTGATATCCACCTGCGGACTAGCAATCACCAGCATGGCGCCATTGCTCGGCACTTCCTGCACCAGGGTCAGGTCAGGATTCGCCAGCTTGAAGCCCTTCTTTTCCAGCTGTGTACCGAACTCACCGATATCGTGATTCTTCAGGCCGATCAGGTTGCGTTCGCCATGACCGTCAAGGTACATGACAGCGCGTTCCTTGGTTCGCGACAAACGCACCAGCAGGTTGGTCATATCCTGCTCGACGTAAGGAGGGACGAGGCGATCCTCACGCTGCTGATACTCTACAAGCACCTCGCCTTCGGCCTTGATGCCGGCTTCCTGGGCCAGCTTGGGTTCTTCGGCGGGATTGATGAACTTGATATTGATATCTGGCTTGGCGCGTTGGTAACGCGAGACAAAATCATTGATGGTTTTGCGGTACTGCTCGTCCTGCGAGACGAACACACGCATATTCACCGGCCCTTCCATCTGTTTCAGGACATTGATGCTGCCTTCGGTCAGGGTGTTGCGCGTGCTCTGTGTAACGTCTTTGGAGTAATGATATTCACGTGACAAAAAGCCGACCAGGAATATCAAAACCAGAAACAGCAAAACAAAGAAGCTGTTTTGCATCATCAGCTGTAAGCGTAATTTGCGGTTAGTTTTCATGTCAATCTGTTCCAATTAGCCGCGTAGACGGTCTGCATCAAGACGACGAATCGTCAAAGTCAGGAAAGTAATAATAAACAGCAGGAAGTAGGCTAAGTCCTTGGTATCCATCAAACCGCGCGAGAACGGCTCAAAATGGCGCATCAGGGAAAGGTAAGCCATGGTGCTGGTCGGGTCGCCGGCAAGGAAGTGATCCAGGATCAGCAGGGCGAACAGGGCAACAAAAGTGATGATGCCGGCTACCACAGGCTGATGGGTCAGGCTGGAAACATAGATACCCAACGCAGAGAAACTGGCAACCAGCAGCCAGAGTCCGAGGACATTCGACAGAATGTAACCGAAATCGACTTCGGTCCACAGATTCATGGAGGAAACCATGGCCGCCATAAAGACAATGATGATACTGAGGAAGCTGACCAGACCGAGGAATTTACCGATAACGATTTCGGTGAGGGAAAGCGGCGCACTGAACAGGAAAGTCAGGGTCTGCTGACGTCTTTCTTCACTGATCAAGCGCATGGAAAGCAGCGGCACGGCGAACAGCATGACGAATGAGGCAATTCCAAAGACGTTCTGGCCAACGAAGGCGGTAATACCGACACGCTGCTCCGGACGCATGGCGCCGGACATGGTCTGGAAGTACTGGTCGACACCAATCAGGAAAAATGTACCGAACACAAACTGCAGCAAAGCCAGTATTACCCAGCCCATCGGGGATGAGAACAGGCTTTTCAGCTCTTTTCTAACAATATTGAAAATCATGGGGTAGCAACCTCTGTTAAAGCACTAGGTAATCAGCTGGCCAGTTCGGCAGCTTCTTGATAGGTCAGTTGGACAAAGACATCTTCCAGGCTGGTCTGGTCGGGGTTGATCTGATGCAGACCCCAGCCATTGCTGACCGCTGCCTGCACGATAGCTTCTGCAGGGGACTGGCCTTCGCTATAACGAACACGCAGCAAACCTTCGCTGACCGGCTCCACGGCGACAACCCCCTCGATAGCCATCAACGCTTCGCTGGCCGGCGGGTTGGTCAAACCGAGCATCAGCTTGTTGCCGCGGCGCTGCTGCTTGAGCACATCGATACCGCCGCTGAACACCAGTTTGCCCAAGTGAATAATTTGCACATGGTCACAGACCATTTCAACTTCAGGAAGAATGTGCGTGGAAAGAATGACGCTGTGCTCGCCGCCCAACTCTTTGATCAATGCGCGGATGTCACGAATCTGGATAGGGTCCAGGCCGACGGTCGGCTCATCCAGAATCACCACCATCGGATTATGAATAATGGCTTGGGCGATACCTACACGTTGCTGATACCCCTTGGACAGGTTCTCAATCAGGCGCTTGCTCATTTCCGTCAGGCCGCAGCGCTCTTTGGCACGCTCGATCGACTTCTTCACCTGCGCACCCTTGACGCCGTGCAGACGGGCAGCAACAGCCAGGTATTCATCAACGGTGAATTCACGATAAAGGGGTGGGGTTTCCGGCAAATAACCGATCAGCGCCTTGGCGTCCTTCGGATTCTCGATCATATCGATGCCGCAGATTTTGACACTGCCGGCACTGGGCGCCAGGTTGCCGGTGATCATCTTCATGGTGGTGGATTTACCTGCACCATTCGGGCCGAGGAAACCCAGGACTTCACCTTTGTTCAAATTAAAACTGACATCACTGACTGCTTCACGACCGCCATAGATGCGGGTTAAATGGCTTGCCTCAACAGTTACTGTGCTCATATGCTTGCTACATCCAGTTGGAATTTAATTATGGCTAATGATTTGAGGGTGCTAAATTAAGAAAACGCCTGACATGTGTCAAGCGTCTGTCCTAAATCACAAGTAGCTAGAGCTTAAGTACCGCCTAAAGTTCTAGCTGGAAAAGTTCTGCCCAAAAAGCTATAGTCAGGCTTCATTATGGATGAACTTGTAATCGCTGTCACGGACAAACAATCAATCCCAACAATCCTGATTTAATCATCGAGTAACCAATGATTCTGACCTTGCCCATACGCCACTTTTTCAGCCTGTCCGTCGTGACAGCCAGCTTGGCGTTCCTCAGTCCAACTGCACTGGCGGCGGATGCAAACGCGTCCGCCGCAGCGCCGGAAACCACACTGAGCGCAGATTTTGTATACCAATACCTGGCAGGCGAAGTAGCCGGCCAGCGCGGCGAACTGGGACTGGCCAGCAACCTGTTCCTTAACCTGGCCAAACGCAGCCGGGACGCCAGACTGGCTGAGCGGGCAGCCAAGGCTGCAATTTTCGGCAACAACCCAGCTGTCGCCATTCAGGCCGTGGCTCTCTGGATAGAACTTGACCCCAGCTCCGTTGACGCCCAGCAAACCACTGTCCAGATGCTGGTCAGCACCGGCAAACTGGCCGAAACCAAACCCTATCTTGAAAAACTGCTGACCAAGGAAGACACCCGCGCCAATGGCTTTCTTTACCTGCACAGCCTGTTTGCCAGACAAACAGACAAGCAGCAGGTGCTGACACTGGTCCAGGAACTGGCCGCCAGTTACCCTGAGTTGCCCGAGTCGCATTTCGCCATTGCGCAGGCCGCGCTGGATGCAGGGCAAATGGAACTCGCCCTGCAACAGCTGAAGGCAGCCGACAAACTGCTTCCGGGATGGGAATTGGCTGCAATGCTGCACGGACAAGTGCTGTTCATGCAATCACCGGATCTCGCCGTCAATTATTACAAGGATTTCCTGAAAAAGTACCCGAAGGCGAACGAAACCCGTTTGTCATACGCACGCCTGCTCGTCAATCAGAAACAGTTTGATGAAGCGAAAAAGGAATTCGTCAAACTGGCTTCAGTCTCAAACGACAATCCTGAAATCCTCGTAGTCATAGGCCTGCTGTCCTTTCAATCCGGCGCTTACAAGGATGCCGAACAATACTTCCTGCAAGCACTGAAGACCGACTACGCAGACATGGATCAGGTCTACCTTTACCTGGGCCACAATGCCGAAAAGCAGAACAGGGATCAGGAAGCACTGGACTGGTATTACAAGATCCAGCCTGGGGAACGTTATCTCGACGCCAAATTGAATATTGCCTATGTTATCAGCCGCACCCAGGGTGGCGATGCCGGCATAGAGATGCTGAAACAGATTGATGGCCTGAATGAGGCACAGCAGGCTACGGTGAACCAGGCGATTGCCAGCCTGCTGACACAAGCAAAACGCAATGACGAAGCCTATGTTGTCCTGGAAGAAACGGTCAATTCCCTGCCCAACACAGCCGATATCATTTATGACTTCGCCATGGCAGCAGAACGCCTGCTGAAGCTGGACGTCATGGAACGGGAACTGCGCAAGCTGATCAAGCTGAAACCCGATTATGCCGCCGCCTACAATGCACTCGGCTATTCGTTTGCAGACCGCAATATCAACCTGCAGGAAGCACACAGCTTGATTGAAAAAGCACTGCTGCTCCGCCCGGAAGACCATTACATCATGGATAGCATGGGTTGGGTTCACTACCGCATGGGCAGCCTGGACAAGGCACTGGATTACCTGCAAAAAGCCTACAGCAAACAGACCGACCCCGAGATTGCCGCCCACCTGGGTGAGGTGCTATGGCAACGTGGCATGCGCGAGCTTGCCATCAAAACCTGGGAAGACGCACTGCAGACCCACCCTGATAATGAAGTGCTGCTGAAGACCAGCAAGCGATTCCTGCAGTAATCCATGTCAACGGAACCTTTTCGCTGGCTGGTCATTTGCAGCCTGCTCTTATTAAGTAGCTGCGCGGCTCTTAAGCCACCACCGGAAAGCAGCCTGCCGATTCCAGTCGGCAACCCAGCCGATCTCAACCAGGCCCATCTCCAGGCACTGGCGCAAATCGACCAGTTTCTCTTGCATGCGCGTATCGGCGTCCAGGCTAACGGCAAAGGCTCCTCCGGCAGCACACGCTGGCGCCATGATCCAGACGGCGACGATATTGCCATGCTGTCGCCCATGGGCAGCACCGTGGCCAAAATCATCACAAATGCCGATGGCGTCACATTAACCACCAACGAAGGCAAAGTGCTGCAAGCCAGCAACGCCGAAACACTGACAGAGCAACACCTTGGCTGGCGCCTGCCATTGGAGGGCCTGCCAGACTGGGCGCTTGGCCGCCCAACCAGGCACCTGTTCGAGGAAATGCAGTGGGACAGCATCGGCCGTATCACCAGGCTAAAACAGGATGGCTGGGAAATAGAATATCCAGAATATATGGAAGCAGCCGGTTATCGGCTACCCAGGAGAATCAACCTGCGCAGCAAGAACCTGACCCTTAAACTCATCGTAGAACGCTGGGAAGAACTCAGCGCAGCATCACCAGCTTCAACCCAAGCCCAGAAATAGACCGTGTCCGACCATTCCGAATTCCAATCCTTTGCCGCGCCTGCCAAGATCAACCTGTTCCTGCATGTGACCGGCCGCCGCGCAGATGGCTATCATGAATTGCAGACCGTATTCCGGCTGCTGGACTTTCATGACACCCTGCGAATCAGGCCGACCGCCGACGGCCGTATCCGCCGCGTTTCCGGCAACGCTCAAGTGGCTGAAGACGACGATTTGGTAGTGAGGGCCGCAAGGCTGCTGCAACAACACACCCGATGCACCCTGGGTGCCGAGATTGGCGTTGAAAAACGCATCCCAATGGGCGGCGGCCTCGGCGGCGGCAGCTCGGATGCAGCGACGACACTGTTGGCGTTGAATCACCTTTGGCAACTTGGATTAAGCCGCGAGGAATTGCAGGCTTTAGGCATCCAGCTCGGCGCCGACGTGCCGGTTTTCATTTTTGGCAAGAATGCATGGGCCGAAGGCATAGGCGAAAAACTGCAGGCCATTGCACTGCAACCGCGGCACTACCTGGTCATCACACCGGCCGTGCATGTCTCAACCGCTGAAATTTTTACAAGTAAAGAATTGACAAGGGACACGAATCCCACGACAATAGCGGCCTTTTCCAGAGAGGCATTTTCTGGTCAGTTGTTTAACGGTTCGTTTCACAATGACTTGGAATCTGCCGTATTCAGGCATTATCCTGCAGTAGCAGCATGCATGACATGGTTGAGCAGTTTTGCTCCGGCTCGGATGAGTGGTTCTGGTGCTTCGGTGTTCGCGGAATTCGCAACGCTTGATGAAGCCAAAGCCGCATACGATGCACTACCGGGAGAAATCGCTGGAACAAGAGTATCGGGCTTTACAGCATCAAGTTTGGAACAACATCCTTTATACGGGATGACATTTTAAACGCTTGAAGTTTGTGAACGCACGAACAGAGTAATACAGATTAATTGGGGAGTCGCCAAGCTGGTTAAGGCACCGGATTTT
>PHCD01000117.1 GCA_002842135.1 Betaproteobacteria bacterium HGW-Betaproteobacteria-8
GATCAGTTTCACCTGTGTCTTGCCAGCGGCAAACTGCAGTTGCTGTGTACGTGGGTCATCATCCGGGAATGCCAGATCCAGCATCGCCTTGATGTCCGCTTCTGTCGCGCCGTCAAACACAGGCGTTGCAAAAGGTACACCACGCTCAAGATTTCTTGCCAGCTCAATGACCTCATGGTCCTTCAGCGACTTGATATCTTCCTTCTTGCCGTTGCTTTCGTTGTAGATCTGCTCGAGGAACTTGCGCACTTCGGCAACCTTGGCTTCTGCACGCAGCATCTCGCCAATACGCAGGCCCAAGCCCTTGGCAGCCCAACCCAAGTGCACTTCCAGAATCTGGCCAATGTTCATACGGGATGGAACGCCGAGCGGATTCAGCACGATATCCATCGGCGTACCGTCTGCCATGTGCGGCATGTCTTCTACCGGCACGATCTTGGAGACCACACCCTTGTTACCGTGACGTCCGGCCATCTTGTCACCAGGCTGGATACGTCGCTTAACCGCAACGTAAACCTTGACCATCTTCTGTACGCCAGGTGGCAACTCATCGCCTTGGGTCAGCTTGCGTTTCTTCTCTTCGAACTTGCTGTCGAAGCCGACGCGCGCCTGTTCCAGGCTGTCCTTCAACTGTTCCAGCTGACGGGCCGCTTCTTCATCGCTCAGGCGAATGTCGAACCAGTCATAACGACCGATTTCGTCGAGGTACTCGGCACTGACGGTATCGCCTTTCTTCAGCTTCTTCGGGCCACCGGTCGCGGTCTTGCCTTCAATCAGGCGACGGATACGGCCGAAGGTATCTTCTTCGACGATACGCATCTGGTCGGCCAGGTCTTTCTTGTAGTGATCCAACTGGTCATCGATGATCTGCTGGGCACGTGCATCACGCTCGATGCCTTCACGCGTGAAGACTTGTACGTCGATAACGGTACCGGACATGCCGGAAGGCACGCGCAGCGAAGTGTCCTTGACGTCGGAAGCTTTCTCACCAAAGATGGCGCGCAGCAGTTTTTCTTCCGGTGTCAGTTGGGTTTCGCCCTTGGGGGTAACCTTACCGACCAGTACATCGCCAGCTTCAACTTCAGCACCAATATAGATAATGCCTGAATCATCCAGACGACCCAGCATACGCTCGGACAGATTGGAGATATCACGGGTAATTTCTTCAGCACCGAGCTTGGTATCACGGGCAACGACTGAAAGCTCTTCAATATGGATCGAAGTGTAACGGTCATCGGAAACGACGCGCTCCGAAATCAGAATCGAGTCCTCGAAGTTGTAACCGTTCCATGGCATGAAGGCGATCAGCATGTTCTGACCCAGAGCCAGTTCACCCATATCGGTGGAAGCACCGTCGGCAATCACATCGCCACGGACCAGCATATCGCCAACCTTGACCAGAGGACGCTGGTTGATGTTGGTGTTCTGGTTGGAACGTGTGTACTTGATCAGGTTGTAGATATCAACACCGACTTCGCCACCAGCAGTTTCCTCATCATTCACACGAACGACGATACGGGCAGAGTCGACATAATCGACCACGCCACCACGACGGGCTTGTACAGTGGTACCGGAGTCGACGGCTACGGTACGTTCGATACCAGTACCGACCACCGGCTTCTCGGCACGCAGACAAGGCACGGCTTGGCGCTGCATGTTGGAGCCCATCAAGGCACGGTTTGCATCATCGTGTTCAAGGAACGGAATCAGCGATGCAGCCACAGACACAATCTGCGATGGCGCCACATCCATGTACTGCACACGGTCAGGCATGGTCATCGTGAATTCGTTGTGATAACGAGCGGAGATCAGTTCATCGGTAAACTTACCGTTCTTGCCCGTATCACTATTGGCCTGGGCAATCATGTACTGGCTCTCTTCAATGGCAGAGAGGAAGTCAATCTTGTCAGTCACCTTGTCACCCTCAATACGACGATAGGGCGTTTCCAGGAAGCCATACTTGTTGGTACGTGAAAACAGTGCCAACGAGTTGATCAGGCCGATGTTCGGACCTTCCGGCGTTTCAATCGGGCAAACACGACCATAATGGGTCGGATGCACGTCACGCACTTCAAAGCCGGCACGCTCACGGGTCAGACCACCTGGTCCAAGTGCCGATACACGGCGCTTGTGGGTGATTTCGGACAACGGGTTGGTCTGGTCCATAAACTGGGACAGTTGCGACGAACCGAAGAATTCACGGATCGCACTGGAAACAGGCTTGGCATTGATCAGGTCATGCGGCATCAGGTTGTCTGACTCGGCCTGACTCAAACGCTCCTTGACGGCACGTTCCACACGTACCAGGCCAGCACGGAACTGGTTCTCTGCCAGTTCGCCAACAGAACGGATGCGACGGTTACCCAAGTGGTCGATGTCATCGATTTCACCACGGCCATTACGCAGTTCAAGCAACACGCCAATGACAGCAATGATGTCATCATTTGACAGGGTGCCAGGGCCTTCTGCACCCTGAGGGCCAACACGCTCGTAGAAACGGCGCATCCATGGGGAAATGCGCTCTTCCATTTTCTCAGGATAAGCACGGCGGTTGAACTTCATACGACCGACGGTCGACAAGTCGTAACGCTCTTCATTGAAGAACAGTCCCTGGAACAGGGCTTCGACAGCATCCTCGGTTGGCGG
This sequence comes from Betaproteobacteria bacterium HGW-Betaproteobacteria-8, assembly GCA_002842135.1. Next base: position 2,647 of record PHCD01000117.1, read on the forward strand.
TTCACCTGGGCGCATCATGCGATAGATGGCAACGCGTGCGCTGTATTCATCAGGAATCTCATCAATACGCAGGGTTTGCGAGATGTAATCACCATGATCGAGATCGTTCGAATACAGTGTGCTGATCTTGGCGACACTGGCATCACGCAACTTCTCAAGGGTAGTCTCGGTGATTTCATCGTTGGCATTGACCACAACTTCACCGGTTTCCTTGTCGACGATATTGTTGGCGATGGTGCGACCCAGCAGGAACTCGTCCGGTACGGTAATCTTGCTGATACCAGCCTTTTCCATATCACGGATGTGTTTGACCGTAATGCGCTTGTCCTTGGCGACAATGACGTTTCCATCCTTGTCCAGGATATCGAACTTGGCCACTTCACCACGCAGGCGCTCAGGCACCAGTTCGAATTGAGCGGCTTTCTTGCTGATATGGAAAGTGTCGAAATCAAAGAACATTTCCAGAATCTGTTCTGGATTGTAACCAAGCGCCTTCAACAAAATAGTGACTGGCATCTTACGACGGCGGTCGACGCGGAAATACAGGTAGTCCTTCGGATCGAACTCATAATCCAGCCATGAACCACGGTAAGGAATGATGCGCGCAGAGAACAGCAACTTGCCGGAACTATGGGTTTTACCGCGGTCATGCTCAAAGAACACGCCTGGGCTACGGTGCAATTGTGAAACGATCACACGCTCGGTACCGTTAATCACAAAAGAACCGTTTTCCGTCATCAACGGCAGTTCCCCCATGTAGACTTCCTGCTCCTTGACTTCCTTTACGGTAGGCTTGGAAGCTTCCTTGTCCATAATGGTCAAACGTACCTTGACGCGTAGAGGGGCCGCATAGGTCAGGCCACGCTGCTGGCATTCTTTCACATCAAACGGCTCCTGGCCGAGTGTGTAGCTGACGTAATCAAGACGTGCATTGCCGGAATGGCTAACGATAGGAAAAATAGAACTGAATGTCGCCTGAAGCCCGGCACTTTCGCGTTTTTCAGGGACTACGTCTGCTTGCAGGAATGCAGCGTAGGACTCCAGCTGCATTGCCAAGAGGTAAGGCACCTCTTGCACGCTTTCGCGCTTTGCAAAACTTTTACGAATACGTTTTTTTTCAGTAAAGGAATAGCTCACAGCATCTCCTAAGGGGTAGAGGGCAGAAAATAAAACACTCATAACAATG
>PHCD01000118.1 GCA_002842135.1 Betaproteobacteria bacterium HGW-Betaproteobacteria-8
TCGGTAAATCGTGTGCGTTTCATATCCGTCATTCTCCATAAAATTGACGGATTTCACGAACTTTACATTGGTACGGCAGGTGGGGAGCAGGTCAGATGCGCACGTCGATATGGATGGAAAAATCATAAACCGGGAATGGTGCGCGAAAAACATCGACCAGAGCATCGAGCAGTTCCTCCCGATCCTGCCCGGCAACATCGATCAGCACTCCCATTTCTGCCGAGTTGATGCGGAATACCGGCAGTTCCCGCTGCAAGGCCTTTGCGACGCGTGCGGGAAACTGCCTGATGACCTGATCCACCACAGCCCCGCCAAAAGAGGTATTCAACTCACGCTCGTTTTCGATATAGATGTCCGCAAGAACCAGGGACTCCGGGCTACCACCACGGTCTGCCCTGGCGATATGCTCCAGCAGCGCGTTCCGATTCGGCAGCTGTGTCGCCAGATCTTGGCTGGCAGCCATCTTCAGGCGTTCCACATAGGAGCGTGTCATACTGCTGGCCATACCACTGAGAAAGCCGACCAGCACAAAGAAACCAGTGCGGTAAAGCCAATTGACCGTTTCCTGCATCTCCCCGGTAACCACGTTGATCGGCATGAACGGCCCCAGCACGAAACCGGCGAACAGTCCGAACAGCACACCACCGGTCATGCCGAACAGGAAACCGGATAACAGGATCGGCACATACATGGAATGGGAATAAACGAATTTGATACCGCCAGTCATGTAGACCAGCAGGTAGACACCAATGGCAAGGACAACCAGCAAAAATGCGGCAAGTGTGTATAGCAAGCGCCAGTGACGGTAATGCCATTGGTATTGTTGTTTTACTTCCATCTAAAATCCTCGATAAACCAACATGTGGATATGTGTTTGGATTAAAGTCTTGATGCGATTCCTTTACCTCATGGTGTTCTCTCGACCTTTGTCAGATATGATCAATAGAGTTGCTGCATTGAATCACTGGACGGCTCACATAAGAGGATAGGTTTACCCCCCTCTTGCCCTGTCAATCCTATCCTCCAGTTCCCCAATGCAAGCCGCGAGCGAATTCGTGGATTCCTCCAGTGAGAAATGCAGCGCAGCGCCAAGCTGGTCAACTTTTGCAAACACGCTAGTCTTGAATTCCTCATACTGGTCCGCTTGTTTCAACATTTCCGCCTCCAGGACAATGCGCAGCTCAGTAAAGCGTGAGGCCTCTGCCTTGTCTGCAAGTTCTCTGCTGGTCTGCAAATCGCGTGAATAACGCCGGACTTCAAGCAATGCCGAGGTTTGCAGGGTGACCGCATAGATAAGAAACAAAACGGTCACAAAGACCAGAAACCCGAGCATCACCATGCCAAATGGCATTTGAATCACGGTAAAGCCAAGTGAAAGGTCGGCAGGTGCGACAAATGCGCCCCAGTTCAGCGCGATGAATACCGCAATAGCTGCCAGGATGAACAACAACGCCAGGGTAAGAAATTTCATGCCAGATATCCCCATGTACTGATGCTGATAACTTACGCATAGTAAACATCATAATCGACATGAAATACAGGGTTATATAGCCAATACAGATACAGCAATCGGGCATCAGGCCATGAGTTTTGATGCGGCGCAGCACAATGACATTTTCCAGACCGGCTAAAAACCAGGTCAGGTACCTGGTTGACTACTTCGTCATCCTGCTATTGTCACTGAACCTATTTTGCCTCGGTCAGCATCCTTGCCACCGCACGTTTGAACGGCGCAATACGATTGCCGATGCGCAGGCTGGCAGCCCGCAGGAAACGAGCCGGCGGCGACTCATCGCTATAGAGCTTGGCTATGGCATGGGTGGCAACAAACAGCGGATGCGTGGCGCGGCGATGCGATCGCTCGTAGCGGCCCAACAAGCCTTCCGAGCCGATATCTTCGCCACGCGCGTGGGCAGTGATGATTTGTGTTGCCAGGGTGTCGGCGCCGCGCAAACCAAAATTGAAGCCATGCGCCGTGACCGGATGCATGCCGACGGCGGCATCGCCGATCAGGGCGAAACGCTGCTTGACGAAACGGCGGGGATAGACCGTTACCAACGGATAGGCATGCCGTGTCGACACCAGACGCATGGCGCCGAGACGCTGCTGGAATCTCTGCTCCATCTCCCGGTTGAAAGCTTCTTCCGTCATCTGCATCAGTTCGCTTATCTCCTTGGCCGGCATGGTCACCACCACCGAAGACCGCTGGCCGTTCATCGGCAGCAGCGCCAGGGTCTGACCATAGTCGAACCACTCCCACGCCACATGCTGGTGCGACACCTCATGTTCCATCGCACAGACCATCATGACCCGGCCGAAATCGTGCATGGAAGCAGCGATGCCCATCGCCCGCCGCGTCTCGGAGAACCGGCTATCGGCAGCAACCAGCAATTGCGCCGTCATGGTCTTGCCGCTGTCCAGCGTGATATGTGCGGCATCGGCATCCGTCCGCACGCTACCGATTTGCACACCGGTCATCAACGTAATGGCAGGAGATGACTTCACTGCCTCATAAGCCGCTTTTCGAATCAGGCAGTTGGAGATGAGATAGCCCAGTTCTTCCTTGCGACTGTCGCGATGGTCGATCTGCATGGAATAGAGCGAGAGGCCGTTCAGCACCTTGGCATCGCGCAGCGGGGAAATTGCATCCTGTGCAATGCGCTCCCACACCCCCAGCTCGCGCAACAGTTTGGCGGAATGATGCGTCAGCGCAATCTCGCGGCCGTCAAACACCGGTTCTGCTAGCGCCGCTTCCGCCTGCCGTTCCAGGATCGCGATACGCAATCCGCTTTCGGCCAGCGCACGGGCAAAGCAAAGCCCGCTGGGGCCGGCACCGACAATGGCGATATCGAAATGCATCTTGTGCTGTTTGGTCAAAGCCAGTCTCCATTACACACAGAGGTCAAAAGTATAATCCTATGCCTTGCGTCATCGCCATCATTTGACTTTCATCAAGCTATTGCCTGAATTCGCTATATTTTCAGCCAATTCTGCCAAGGAAGCGCTGATTAAATGAACGCTTCCGCGAGCATATTTATGCCGGCCCGAGAGGCCTCTGCCTGTTAAAATACGGCCATGCCACTCATTACACTAGAAAACGCTTCTCTGGCCTATGGCCATTACCCCTTGCTCGACCATGCCAGCTTCCAGCTTGATCCCGGCGAACGTGTCGGTCTTATCGGCCGCAACGGCGCCGGCAAATCCAGCCTGCTGAAAGTCATATCCGGCGACAACAAACTTGACGACGGCACGGTCTGGCGCGCGCCCGGCATCCGCATCGCCTATGTGCCGCAGGAGCCTGTGCTGAATCCATCGGCCACGGTGTATGAAGCAGTGGCCGAAGGCTTGGGCGACCTGCAGGCGATCCTTGTTGAGTATCACCATGTTTCGCATGCCATGGGCGAAGCCGACGCAGATCTGGACGCATTGATGAAAAGAATGCAGGACTTGCAGCATGAGCTGGAAGCAAGACAGGGCTGGCAATCGCAAAGCAAGATCGAAACCGTGCTGAGCCGCTTGCATCTGGATGCCGACCAGCCCATCGCCAATCTCTCCGGCGGCTGGCGCAAACGCGTGGCACTGGCACGCGCGCTGGTGACCGAACCGGAAGTCCTGTTGCTGGACGAACCGACCAACCACCTGGACCTGGAAGCCATCGAATGGCTGGAAGACCTGCTGCTCGGCTTCAACGGCAGCGTGCTGTTCATCACCCACGACCGGCGCTTC
>PHCD01000119.1 GCA_002842135.1 Betaproteobacteria bacterium HGW-Betaproteobacteria-8
AAATGCAAAAAGCCGGATGTTGAATCCGGCTTTTTTATTGCGCCTGACAGATGATTGAAGCGGAACCACTACACCTTGTTGACCATACGGCATTGACTAAGGCTGGCTTGTAAACCATCGCTTCTGAAAGCTTTTGGTATTGCTTGCAATATGTTGGCCTAGTCGTTCCACCATTGTTTTCTCAGTGCCTACGGATGCCATCTCATTGATCTCTTCTGAAACTGTATTTAGCTTGGCCAGTAAGTCGATTGAAATTTCTTCTGCAACTTTAAGCACATACCTGGCTTTAAAACCAAGTGAGTTGGCCATGAAAATAATGTGATCCTTATGGATACTGGATGGCTTGCTTTCACCGCCAATGCTGAATGCAAATTTGCGCGACAAGCCGGGATAAAGCGAGGTGGAAATTAAATCATAGAACGGTGTGAGTCTTACATCCCCCTCAGGCGAGTAGTAGATGGATAGGTTTTTTGCATGGCTGTCGTTATTGCCTACGTAAAGGTTAAAGAACAGCCATTGAATAAACCGCTTTGTGTCAGCAGCCATCACACCACTCTGGTTAAGCAATTCACGACATCTCAGCAATGTTGGGCCGCCATCGGATTCGTATTTGATGGTAGAAGGTTTGCCATCGATCTGGCATAAATCGAGCTGATGCAGCCTTTTGATTCGCCCTTGTGGGTCTAAAGCTCTATCGTATCTTTTAATCACACATGCTTTTGCAATGGGTTGATAACTTGCCTCAGCCACATCAAGCCCCAACCTGGCCGCGAGTGTCATCGTAAAAGTCTCATTGATTGCAGATGCCCACACGCCCTCAATCCCCATGATGTCCGGTTTAACGATATAAGTGGATGGGGAACTTCCCAAAGGCAGTAGCGGATTTCCATCATGGTCGATACAAATACTGAGTTTTCTTTGTGCACCTGCCAACGAGATTCTATGTCCATCCTCTTCTTGAATATTGCGGATAACGCCTTGTTGCTGCGTAAACTCATCGGCAATATCCTGCCAGGTAATTGCTTGATATTTTGGGGCTTGGGGCTTTTCTCCATCGGGCAGTATGGTGAGATCGCTTGCTGTATCGCCGCCGATCACACCCAGCAATCCAAAAGTGGAAGTGACCTGATGTTTAAGTTTTAGCAAATCACGAATACCCGCTTCGGGCAGCAGGTTTTCAAAATAGCTTTCAACAACCGCACCTGAGTGCTCTATTTGCGATAGAGGCAGCTGGGGGGATATGCCAACCCGGTGACTTTTCTGCCACGCAGAGTCATAAACAAACTTGATTGGCGTTTCATCGAATAGCGTCCCGACCACTTGGGTTTCTCTATAGACATCCAGCTTTTTAACGGTAGTCATCAGAAGCTACCTTTTTTCTGGATCACTATTTCCAGCCCAAGCGTATCTAGCACATCCAACACTTTTTGGAACTGCACCGTCGGTTTGCCATTTTCCAACTCAACAATAAAGCGATTACCTGTGTTGGCTAAACCCAAAATATCAGCTTGGGTCAATTTCTGCGCAACTCTAAACTCACGCACCAGATTGCCTAAATCCCGAGTAGATTTTATTGCCACTGGCTGGCCCAGCTTGCTGTCGTTATTCGTCATAGCACACCCCAATATATTACCTATCGGTAATATATTACACGGCCGATGTGTATTTGCAATAAAAAATTACCGAAAGGTAATTTAATTATTTGTTGAGGTAGATTTTATAATTAAAATTACCTACCGGTAATTATTTTGCACGGTTAATACGCCTTATATTCATCCCATGCCGTATCATCCCCACCTATGAAACCACCTAAAAGACTCGAACCCCTGATTGAAGACGGCCTGATTGACGAAGTCCTCCGTCAACTCATGAGCGGCAAGGAAGCCACCGTGTACGTCGTCCGTTGCGGTGATGAAGTGCGATGCGCAAAAGTGTACAAAGAGGCAGATAAACGCAGCTTCCGCCAGAGTGTGGATTACACCGAAGGCCGCCGCGTCAAGAACAGCCGTCAGGCGCGTGCCATGCAAAAAGGCTCCAAATACGGCCGCCAGGCGCAGGAAGAAGCCTGGCAAAGTGCAGAGGTCGATGCGCTGTTCCGCCTGGATGCCGCCGGTGTTCGCGTACCCAAGCCGCACAACTTCTACGAAGGTGTGTTGCTGATGGAACTGGTGACCGATGCCAACGGCAGCGCCGCGCCGAGATTGAATGATGTGGAATTCACCGAGGCAGAAGCCTTGATGCACCACCAGACGCTATTGCGCGAAGTGGTGCGCATGCTGTCTGCCGGCATCGTTCACGGCGACCTTTCAGAATTCAACATCCTGCTCAGTCACGATGGCCCTGTCATCATCGACCTGCCGCAAGCAGTCGATGCCGCAGGCAATAACCATGCAAGCAGCATGCTGGAACGCGATGTGGAAAACCTCAGCAATTATTTCGGGCGCTTTGCCCCGCAGTTGCTCAAAACCCAATATAGCAAAGAAATCTGGGCGCTGTATTCACATGGTGATTTGCACCCGGATGTGCCATTAACTGGCCGCTTTAAGGAAGACCTTAAACCCGTTGACCTGAAAAACGTGATGCGCGTGATTGATGATGTAAAGAAGGAAGAAGCCAAGATGCGGGAGCGGTTGGCGGAAGCGAAAGAAAGGCCGAATTAACTCTCCAATTCAGAACTAAAGAAAGAGTTAGACAGGCCTTGCTAGGCAATTTCCCAAGGCAAATCACGGCGGCCATGAACAGGTTTTAAAATACCAGAATCTCGTAAGGACTGAGCTGCCCACCTTACGTCATATTGCCAAGTCCAAAGTAGACTGCCGGATTTTTTTAAATCGGCTTCGTAATGCTCCCATATGAACTTAGCGACATCTTTTGGCCAACCTTTACCACCGAAAGATTTTAATGCTACTAGAACCCAAGTTTTCATATCCTCTCTAGTTGCCAATGAATACTCCTTAAAAACAGCAAAACTCCGAAAGTAACGAGGCTGCCGAAAAAGCTAAGAAGTTGGCTATTTAGCAGCCCCGTTGACCGCAGTGTTATACATGAAATCCTTGGGGGTTTTGTTTATACCAATTAACTGCCTTGGTGACTTCATTAACCCAAAACTCAGTGATTGCGTCCTCTGAAAGATTTGGCAGCGCCCCCAACGACTGCATCCATTCAAAGAAGATTTCACTTGGTCTGTTCTCGACTAAGCCTGCTACAAGCGCGCTGGCCATGAAGTCGTAATCCCTATATGACAAGTACGATAAATAGCCCAATAGGTCGCCTATAATTCTTCGATGAAGCCCGTGCCAATTGTGTGTATCTATCTCGAATGGCTCGCCGTTATTAACATTTGGAAACTGGAAGCGCACTCCTGCAACAAGATTTGAATATGAAATTAGTGATCGGTTAAGTCGCCCAGTTCTGGCTATGCGCTGAGCAAGCTCCTGCAAAGCATGCGCTTGATCATTAAGCGCATAGTCCCATTGATGGTTTTTAAGTGCAGTAAGTACGCGGTCTCTGTTCATATCGTTCAAGACCAAAATGTAAAACGTTTGACATAAGAATCACACCTTAGCTCGTGATCTTGCCCGTAAAAAGTAGACACTCGATTAACCTACCATTTCCATGCTCATTGGTGACTGATAGCCGATCCCTGAATGCAAGCGCACCGGGTTAT
>PHCD01000020.1 GCA_002842135.1 Betaproteobacteria bacterium HGW-Betaproteobacteria-8
ACATGTTGTCGCAGGCAGGCTTCTCAATCAGCTAAACCGGGCTTGCGGCAGCAGCATGTCCTGCCATGGCTCATGCCCTGCCCGGATGATGTCGCGCAGACCCCATGGAACGATGACGAGAATCGCCAGGCCCCAGACCGCCAGCCACATGGTCAGATTGCTACCCAGCAAGTGGCTCAGTTGCTCAGTGAAATTGAGTGCCGCCACCAGCGATCCGACCAGGCCGTAAAAACGATAACCGGCTGGCCGCAGGTAATCCGCGATGCGCGGATTGGGATGATGGATCAGGGAGGCATAGACGAAAATCGAAGCCGCGATCCACAGCATGAGTAGCGGCGGAATCAACACGGCCACGATGGAAGCGATATTGAAGACTCTGGCACTCAGCTTCTGCTGACTGGCGCTGATGATATGGTCGGACACGACAAACTCCGGCTTGCGTTGATCTTGTTGCCGATTCTATGAAGTTTTCGCGCCGATAAAAATGTGACACGTTGCCGCAGGGCTTGCGATGCTCCCGGATAATCCCGAAAGCATTGCAACCCGGCTAGTCGTGAAATTGCGCTACTGGAATATGGCCGAGCGCAATACCGAAATCCGGCTGCGGTTTGGTCCAGGCTACATAGAGATGATTGCCATCCCTGACCATTTGCGGAACCCCGGAATCACGGCCTGCGCTCAACTTGCCCAAACTACTGACTTCCCTGACTTGCCCGTGTATATCGATAATCCGCACGACCAGCTCCGATGTCTTTTTGCCCGGATTCGCCATCCATGAGATAAGCGCGCGATCATCATCCAGCCACAAGGCATCGATACGCCCCAGAGGCCGCCGGTCATCCAGGTCGACCGGCACAGAAAATTCCTGCCCGCCATTGCTCGATATCGCTGCACGTACCCTGGGTCTGTCGCCTTCCGCCGTGAACCACGCAGCCAACACGCGATTCTCACGTGCAGTCAGTGCAGGGCCATTGACCGGACAACCCGCGATTTTCCATTGCTCGCCGCCCAAGGGCTGCGATGCTTTCCAGTTTCCGTCAACCAGACGGGCAACGCGGTTATCCCGGATCTCGTCGTCCGTGCGGCCTCTCCAGGCTGCAACCGTGCCATCCGGCACAGAGGCAACAGCGGTCCAGCAGCAGGTGCAGGTATTGCCGTCCACCACCTGCTCGGCCTCCATCGAACCATCGGCAAGCACGCGTGTATACATCAAGGAAAAGTTGCCGGAATGGCTCGCATGGTGCCCCTCGTGCCCGGGCGGTGGCGGGTGGCTGACAAAATCCCGGCCATCCAGCCAGATGACACCTGCCGCGCCACGATCAGCGAAAATACTGACAAAGCCATGCTCGGCCGCCTTGCCATCGCGATGCGGACTACCGATTTGCCGCCAGCTCATGCCGGCATCGTTGGAGATGGCGAGCGCGATATCGTAATCATAGGTGTTGCCGCCGGGCTGCTTGACCAGCCAGTGCGCGAGCCAGAATGTATCGTCGATAGCCACCACCGAAGGGAAATCGGACCAGTTGACGAACCAGCCCTGCCCCTGCGTCACAATACCGTCGCGTTGCCATTGTCCATCCTTGAGCAAGGCATACTTCAACACATGCTGGTCACCGGCAGGCTCGACCCAGCTCATGATGGCCCCGCCACCGGGTACCGTTGTCAGTCTCGGTAGCCGTGCAGCGCCAGCGGCCGGCGTTTCCATTTGCTCGACCGGGATTGCGGACTCCCCCCGATAAAGGGTTGCCGCTATCAGCAGTATTGCCAGCAACACTGCCAGCAAAAGCAGTCTCAAACGCCAGGAGAACCTCAATATGCTACCCGCCTTATAAAATGCGACCTTATGCAATGATCCTGAAGAACATAGTTAGCCACAGAGTTCACAGAGAAAAAAACAGGAGGTTACCGAAATCATGGCTTCTACCTATCAGGTAATTCCCTCAACACCCACAATCTGCTTTGTCTCTGTGTTGGCGCCAACAATAGGCGCTTCGCGCCATTGGTGGCGGACATGCCCCATGCGGGTACTCCGTGAACTCTGTGGCTTGAATTAGGGCTTTCAGGATGATGCTCAGAAATTTACCATCATCCTTGCATAAGCGGTCAGCGGGTCGCCACGATAGACGGAAAAATTATTGTTGCCGGTGTAGTACTCCTTGTCGAACAGGTTCTGCACGAACAGCTCGGCCTTCAGGCGCGGATCGATCTGCCACGCCAGAGAGGCATCCACCGTGGTGTAGGACGGCAGCTTGTAGGTATTGGAAATGGTGCCGTAGCGCTCACCGACATGATTTGCGCCGAGGCCGACATGCACGTTGGGCAGCAGGCGGTAGCGCGTCCACAAATTCGCTTGTAGATGCGCGATGTTGCCCAGGCGGTTGCCGACATCGCCGTCGTTACTCTTGGTGATCTCGGCGTCGATGTAAGCCAACCCGCCGCTCAGGTACCAGTCGGAGGCCGCCTGCCACGCACCCTCCAACTCAACGCCGCGCGAGCGCTGCTCGCCGCTCTGGATTTGAAAGCCGGGATTGGAAGGATCTTCGGTCGTCGCATTTTCAAACCGGATATGGAACAGGGAAAGACTGGCGCTTAACTTGTCCGACTGATGCTTGATGCCGATTTCGCGTTGGCGGCTGCGCTCCGGTTCAAACGGCTTGTTATCGGCTGAAATTCCGCCAATAACGCCCTCAATCGACATTGCCGTACTCATGCCGGCGAACAACGACCATTGCGGATCGAGCAGATAGGAAGCGCCGACCTGGAAGGTGTTGGTGCGGTCGTCCTGATCGCTGCTGTCGGGCGTATCAATGCGGCTCTCGACCTGACGCAGGCCGAGCAGCAGGTTGAACCGGTCGGTCAGCTTGATCAGGTCCTGCACGTAGAACTCGTCGGTATCCGCCTGGCCGCTGAACGTGCTGAGCGCCCCGACCGCCGGCAATACATTGGAATAGACCGGGTTATACGGATTGATGGCCGTCACACCGGCAAAATTGGACCAGTCGCCTTTCCATTCATGCCGCTCGGCTGTGTAGCCGAGCGCTACCTGATGCGCCATGCCAGCAAGGTCGAAACGGCCTTTCAGTTCCAGCTCATAGGTATCGGTCATATCCCGTTCATGAAAATTAAAGCGGCCGTTGCGGCTGATCAAGCCACCGCCGATTGGATCACGCAACCGCACCTGCTGCTGGTTGACGTTGAATTCGAAGCGCTGGTAGCGCGGGCTCAGTGTCCAGTTCTCGGCAATATCGATCTCGAGCCAGGTCTGGATCAGCGGCGACCAGGTATTGAGATAGTCGAACGCCGGCTCGCCCAGATAGGTACTGCGCTTGCCGCTGAAACCGACCGGCAGCCCCGGGTTGGGCGAACTCTCGCGCTGCTGGTATTCCGTCATGAAAAAGGCCCGTACTGGGCCGCCACGGTCCCAAGTCAGGGTCAGGCCGACATTGTCGCGGTCAATATCCTGATGGTCGACAAAAGTGCCGGAACGCTCGATTTCACCATTGAGGCGGATACCGAGACCAGTATCGCCAATCGCGCCGGTCAGATCAAAGCCGCCGATTTTTGTATCGTACTGACCAAGTGTGACATGAGCGCTACCGGAAAAATCGCGTTCCGGCCGCTTGGTGATCATGTGAATGCTGCCGCCCAGGCCTTCCATGCCGAGGGCAACACTACCCGGCCCCTTGATGACTTCGACCCGCTCGACATTGCTGAAGGCGGATTGATCGACATCCTCGAAAAAGAGCTGGCGAAAACCGTTACGTGTCACGGATGCATCGAAACCACGTATCTTCCAGGACATACTGGCAAATGGTGCCGTCCGGCTGTTGCCGCTGTAGGCCGACGGCACGCTTTTCAGCACATCGCCCACATCAATCGCCCCGCTGTCCTGAATCTGCGCCCAGTTGATTGCCTGGCTGCTCTGCGGCACGATCAGGTTGTCTGCCTGAAAACGGGTAACAGCGGTCGACTTCGGCGTTGCGTATTTTTCCGACATCTCCATCGTACTTTGCACTTCCACTGGCGTCAGGCTGATATCAATGGCATCAGGCTGTTTCAACCGACTGTCAGCCAGACGAGTATCGGCATCTTCCGGCCCTGCGAACACTGATGTATTTGCAAAAGCTCCCAGCAAAACCAGAACCATCATTCTTATAGACATAGAATCCCCTTATTTTTGTTCTCGGCGCATTCTATGGCCTGGAGCGGCTGGATAGAATGTGACATATTGCCGCAGGCATGCCTGGGCAAATGCCCAAGCAAACAAAAGAAAAATCAGGAAACCGGGTAAACGCGGCAATTTGACGCAACAACGTCGTGCAATTGAGGGATAAAATCTCCTTATGTTCACAAGACATTTTCATCCGCACACGGCAGCCACCAAAAACCTGCGTCGCCTGTTCTGGCTGCGCAATGTCATCATCGGCTTTTTGACGTCAATCGCACTGCTCCTGCTGCACCTGAACATTCCGGTTGACCCGTTGCCCATAGGAGTAGCCCTGACAGGCATGTTGCTGCTGAATGTCATGACCTGGTGGCGATTGCGCGATCCGGTTGGGGTCAGTGAAACTGAACTGCTGGTGCAACTGCTGGGCGACATCGTCACACTGACAACACTGTTCTACTTTACCGGCGGCTACAGCAACCCCTTTGTATGGATGTACCTGCTGCCGCTGGCGATTGCCGCCGTAGCGCTCAATACGCTTTATGTCTGGTTGATAGCCGGATTGGCCGTGTTCAGCTACTCCATGCTGGTGTTCTTCCACATTCCGCTATCGCATCTGCATGTACATGCCGGCGTCGGCATGAATCTCGATATCCATCTTGTCGGCATGTGGCTGGGCTTTGTGGTGAGTGCGGGCATATTTGCCTTCTTCGTTACCCGCATCGGGCAAAACCTGCGTGAGTACGACCGCATAACGGCGGATGCTCGTGAATCCGCTCTCGAGAGTGAACGCATGCTGGCACTGGGGGCACTGGCTACTGCTGCTGCCCACGAACTGGGTACGCCCTTGGCGACCATGGCCGTGCTGACCAAGGAAATGAGCGAGGAATACGCCCATGAACCGCAGTTGCAGCAAGATTTAGCCCTGCTGCGTAAACAGGTGGACCGCTGCAAGGATATCCTGACCTCACTGACCTCTTCGGCAGGGGATGCGCGCGCAGTCGATGCCAATGGCATTGCGCTCGACGACTACCTCGAAAACACGATCCAGCGCTGGCGAGATATCCGCCCCGCCGTACAACTGAGCTGCGCCATCAAAGGCAGCACCCCGGCACCGAAGATTGTCACCGACCTGACCCTGGGCATGGCTCTGATCAACCTGCTCGACAATGCAGCCGATGCCTCGCCCGAGCGCGTGGACATAGAAGGCGAATGGGACCACTCGCTGCTGACGCTGAATATCCGGGACTACGGTGCCGGCATGACAGAAGAAGCGGCCCGGCATGCGGGTACACCGTTCTTTACCACCAAACGCGAAGAAGGCATGGGACTGGGCCTCTATCTTTCCCGCATCATCCTCGGGCGCTTTAATGGCAGCGTGAAACTGGACAAGCATCCGGACAGCGGCACCATCACCTGCATCCGCCTGCCGCTGACCGGACTGGCGGCATAAGGTCAATATGCAGAACCCCTTGCTGAATACCGCTGCCTTTACCCGGTACACTGCATCGCTGTCCATGCTGCAACCGGCTCAGCGTCTGCCGCGTACCTCACACCGGCCCTTGACGGAACTAAACTGAAGCCATGCCGAAAACCTGGTTCCCTCGCCGCAAACGCCCTTTCCCGCTCAAATGGGAAATCACGCTGGCCCTGATCATCAAGGTCCTGCTGCTCTACGTGATCTGGGCGCTGTTTTTCGACCAGCCCATGCCCAGAGAAGACCGTGGCGAAAACACGACCCGTATCATATTGAATAAACCCTGAAGGAACTGCCATGCTACCCTCTGCCGAAGTCGTCGATCTCAGCCGCCTGCAATTCGGGGCCACTGCGCTATACCACTTCCTGTTTGTTCCCTTGACGCTGGGGCTGTCCTGGTTGCTGGTGATCATGGAATCGGTCTATGTCATGACCGGCAAGGAAATCTACCGCGACATGACCAAGTTCTGGGGCAAGCTGTTCGGCATCAACTTCGCCATGGGCGTCACCACCGGCATCACGCTGGAATTCCAGTTCGGCACCAACTGGGCTTATTACTCGCACTATGTCGGCGACATCTTCGGCGCGCCGCTGGCGATTGAGGGCTTGATGGCCTTCTTCCTCGAATCGACCTTCGTCGGCCTGTTCTTCTTCGGCTGGGACCGGCTGTCCAAGGAAAAACACCTGATGGTGACTTTCCTCGTTGCCATCGGCTCCAACCTTTCCGCGCTATGGATCCTGATCGCCAACGGCTGGATGCAGAACCCGGTGGGCGCTGCCTTCAATATCGAAACCATGCGCATGGAAATGACCAATTTCTCCGAGCTGATCTTCAACCCGGTGGCACAGGTCAAGTTCGTTCATACGGTAGCGGCGGGCTACGTCACCGCCTCCATGTTCGTACTTGGCATTTCATCCTGGTATTTGCTGAAAAAACGCGATACCGGTTTTGCCCTGCGCTCAATCGCCATCGCCTGCAGTTTCGGCCTGGCCTCCATCCTGTCGGTCATCGTGCTGGGAGATGAATCCGGTTACGCCACCGGCGAGGTGCAGAGGGTCAAACTGGCCGCTATCGAAGCGGAATGGCACACCGAGGAACCACCTGCAGCCTTTACCCTGTTCGGCTTTCCCAACCAGGCTGAAGAGCGCACCGATTACGCGGTAAAGATCCCTTATGCGCTGGGCTTGATCGCCACCCGTTCGATCGACGAACCGGTGATCGGTATCAGCGACCTCAAGGCAGAAAACGAACAGCGTATCCGCAGCGGCATGTTGGCTTACGATGCACTGAGCCGCCTTAAGGCTGGCAATCAGGATGCAAAAGCTGAGTTTGAGCAATACCAGGATGACCTCGGCTATGGCTTGCTGCTGAAAAAATACACGCCGAATGTAACGGACGCCACTGAAGAACAGATCAAGTCGGCTGCCAATGACACCATCCCGCAGGTCGCCCCGCTGTTCTGGAGCTTCCGCATCATGGTCGGGCTTGGCTTCCTGTTCCTGTTTATTTTCGGCGCCGCCTTCTACTACACGGCAAAACGTCAGATCGCTGAAAAAACCTGGCTGCTCAGGCTCTCGCTGTTTGCCATTCCACTGCCATGGATCGCCGCAGAACTGGGCTGGGTTGTCGCTGAGTATGGCCGCCAGCCGTGGACCATCTCCGGCATCCTGCCGACCCACCTTTCCAGCTCGTCGCTGTCTGCCGGTGACCTTTACTTCAGCCTGGCGGGCTTTCTCGGTTTCTACACGCTACTGTTGATCGTCGAGCTGTTCCTGATGTTCAAGTACGCGAGGCTCGGGCCTTCCAGCCTGCACACCGGCAAATACCACTTCGAACAAGCGACGGCCTGAGGAGAACATCATGTTTTTTGACTATGAAACCCTGAAACTGGTCTGGTGGCTGTTCATTGGTGTCCTGCTGATCGGCTTTGCCGTCACTGACGGCTTCGACATGGGCGTCACCGCCTGGCTGCCCTTCCTCGGCAAGACCGACGATGAACGTCGTGTCATCATCAACTCGGTAGGCGCCGTATGGGAAGGCAACCAGACCTGGTTCATCACAGCTGGCGGCGCCATTTTCGCCGCCTGGCCTTTCGTCTATGCTGCAGCATTTTCAGGCCTTTACATCGCCTTGCTGCTGGTACTGTTTGCCATGTTCTTCCGCCCGGTAGGTTTCGATTACCGCAGCAAACTGGCTGATCCGCGGTGGCGCAATTTCTGGGACTGGGGCCTGTTCGCCGGTGGAGCGGTACCGGCACTGATCTTCGGTGTCGCCTTCGGTAACCTGCTGCTGGGACTGCCATTTCATTTCGACGACACACTGCGCTCGTTCTATACCGGCAGTTTCTGGGCACTGCTCAACCCATTTGCCCTGCTGACCGGTGTAGTCAGTCTTTCCATGTTGATGATGCATGGTGCAATTTACCTCGAACTGCGCACCGACGCTGCGGTTCAGGCCCGCGCACGCAAGGCTGCACTAGCGGCCGGAATAGTCTGTGCCGCCGCATTTGCCCTAGCTGGCATTTGGCTCGCTTTCGGCATCGAAGGCTACCGCATCGTTTCCATGCCGGACGCCAACAGCGCCTTCAGCCCGCTCGCTAAATCCGTGGAAAAATCTGCCGGGGCCTGGCTGGCCAACTACCAGACTTACCCATGGATGATGGCCGCACCGGCAGCGGGATTCATCGGCATAACCGTCGCCCTGTGGCAAGGCCGGGCTGGGCGCCAGTTTGTCGCATTCTTGTTCAGCTCGGTCGCGCTGGCCGGCATCATCCTGACAGCAGGCTTCTCCATGTTCCCCTTCGTCATGCCCTCATCCACCGACCCCAACAGCAGCCTGACCCTGTGGGATGCGGCTTCAAGCCAGAAGACGCTGGGCATCATGTTTATCGTCACCGTCATATTCCTGCCGCTGATCCTGATTTATACCTCATGGGTATATCGCGTACTCAGGGGCAAGGTCACGGTGCAATCCATTCAAGACAACACACACACTGCCTATTAGGAGCTCATCATGTGGTATTTCGCCTGGGTACTCGGTATCGGCCTCGCAGTTGGATTCGCTATCATCAACGCCATGTGGCTGGAAGCAGAGCAGCCATATGATGAGCACTAGGTTCATGACTTTTACGTTGATGCATCAGAAAAAGATTTAACCCGGATTATTCATTAAGGCGCGAGATGATGGCGAGACAGGTTACTAGGCAGTTTTGCCGATTGAGAGAAGTCTATAGCTTGGTCTATGGACGCCGAGCGATTGGCAAAAATGACCGCAAACTGACCGCCAGCACTCGTGCAGGCCAGAAGGGCCGCCTAATGGATAATCCGGGTTTAACCTACAGACAAAAATGATTACCAGGTACTAGCCATGGAGTTAAATGCAGAAAACCTGCCAAGCCTGCTGTTGGTAGACGATGACATCACCTTCTGTGCAGTGATGGGCAAAGCGTTGAAACGGCGCGGCTTTGAACTGTCTGTCGCGCACGATGTAGAAGCTGCCACCCGGCTGGCCGAGGCCGACCCACCGGAATATGCAGTTGTAGATTTAAAGATGCCGGGCGATTCCGGCCTGGTGCTGGTCAGGCGGCTCAATGCCATCGACCCCAGCACACGCATTGTCGTCCTGACCGGCTATGCCAGCATCACCACGGCGATTGAAGCGGTCAAACTGGGGGCTACGCATTATCTTGCCAAGCCGGTTGATGCCGATGAGGTCATCGCCGCCTTTCACAAAGCCGATGGCGACGACAGCATCTCGGTCGCCAGCAACCCGCTGTCTGTCGACCGGCTGGAATGGGAACACATCCAGCGTGTCCTGACCGAACACGAGGGCAACATCTCCGCCACCGCACGCGCACTCAATATGCATCGCCGCACGCTGCAACGCAAACTCGCAAAAAACGCCCCCAAAGGCGTTTAAAAACTCCCTCAGCTTTATTCACCCTCAGGCCGGATGGAAGCCAATTCCGGTTTGTCCAGAAGATGTGCAATGGGTTTCCCGCAATCTCCTTACCGGATTTCAGTCGGTATCTTGAAAATGCGGCATAATTACAAAAAAAAAAGAAAGCTTGGTAATGAGAGCATACCAATACCCAATGCTAGTGCCAGATCAGCTATTCAGCCCTCTTGCTCCCGCAGCCAGATAACTTTGCGCTTACCTGGCAACAATCCAGCCACATGACAAATACAAAACAGGTTTCCTTCCCGGTCCTCGGAGTCGGCGCAACTGCCGCCGATTCAGAGTCGCTTTATCAATTTTTACGGCTCCTGCCAAAGACCAGCGGCATAGCAGTCGTTGTCTTCCTCAAACATGCGCAAGCCAATGACAATTGCCTCAAAAAGCTGAAACACAGGCTTATCGAAATCATCGATGGCATGAGCATCCTGCCGAACCAGATTTTCATTACACCAGCAGGATACGAGGTGGGCCTGGCCGATGGCATTTTCCGGCTACAGGCCAAGACTGCACACGAAACAACAGAAACCCAATTGCCGTTTGATGCATTTTTCAGCGCACTTGCCAAAGACATGCAGGATAGGACAGTAGGTGTATTACTCTCTGCCAATAGTGCTGATGGCGCCGTCGGATTAAAAACCATACACGAACTGGCTGGATTGGTAGCGTTACAGCACCCGGCATCTTCATCGATGCATGAAACATTACAAAACATCATCGACTCTGGATTTGCAGACATTGTCGAAGAAGCAAAAAAACTTCCTTCGAGAATTCTTGCCACCCTGAAGAAATTTCCGCTGTATCACGGTAGTTATCTTGAAAAATCCGACAATAACCACACAGAAATTTCCCGCATATTCAAACTACTGCTAGAAAAAACCGGCCAGGACTTCTCGTCCTACAAAAAAAGCACCTTTTACCGCCGCATTGGCCGACGCATCAGCCTTTGTCATGCCACCAGCATGGCTGAGTACCTGCAAATACTCGAGAGTTCTCCTTCGGAAATCAAAGCGCTGTTCAGCGAAATGTTGATCGGCGTCACAAGATTTTTTCGCGAACCTGAGGTCTGGGATGAACTGAGCCAGCTCATCAAAAAACGCCTGTTATCTGCACCACCCACCGGCCTTGCGCTTCGCGCATGGTCTGCCGCATGCGCCACCGGGGAAGAAGCCTACACCATTGCAATAATATTCAGGGAAGCTCTCGACGCACACCTGGCAGAACACCCGGCCGATGCTGAAAAAGAATTCAGCCTGCAGATTTTTGCTACCGACCTGAACTCGGCATTTATAGAGCGGGCGCGCAAAGGTATATTCCCGCCAGGCATAGTGACGAATATCTCCAAAGCGAGGCTGTCAAAATTTTTCACCATTCACGAGCAGGGCTACCAGATCAACAAGGATATTCGGGAAACGATAGTCTTCGCGCCGCACAATCTTATTAACGATCCTCCTTTCAGCAAGATCGACATCCTCTCCTGCCGCAATCTGCTCATCTACCTTTCTCCAGAGATACATGAAGTCCTGCTCTCGCGTTTTCACCATAGCCTGAATGCAGAGGGCATACTTGTTCTTGGCAGCTCCGAATCCATTGGCAAGGCGACCGATCTTTTTAAAACAACGGCTCCACCATTACAAATTTATTTGCGTAGAAAGATGACCTTGCGTAAAAAGCAAGTTGAGCTTTTAACGACAATCTCCTTAAACTTGTTTAACCAGACGCCGCGCCCGGAGTTCAAGCTTCCTATGAAATCGAAGAAAACTTCTGATTACCAGACACTCCTGGACCAACTTCTGTCCCAGTGTTTCACCCGCGCTGCCGTGCTGGTAAATACCACAGGCGACATTCTCTACATTAGCGGCAAAACCGGGAACTACCTGGAGCCCAGTTCTGGCAAAGCCAGCCTGAACATCCTGGCGATGGCACGCGAAGGTTTGAGTAGCAGTCTCAACGAAGCTTTTCATGATGCGCTACTGAAACAGAAAACTGCCAGAATCGTTGCCAGGCAAGAACGCTCCCAAGGCAACATCAATTATGTAGATATCATCGTCCAACCGCTGCCCAGCAGCCATGGCACACTGGAAAACATGGTTGTCATCTTTACCGAAACGGTTGCACCGTCCATCTGCGATTCAACAAAGGCGCCAGCGCAGAAAGTTCTGGAAAACGCTCGCATCAAGACCATAGAGCAAAATCTGCAAGCCGCCAGAACCGAATTGCAGGCTTCACGCGAAGCGCTGCAAAGTTTACGTGAAGAAATGCAGACATCGCACGAAGAACTGATGTCGACCAACGAGGAGTTGCAATCCACCAATGAGGAACTGACAACCTCTACCGAAGAATTGCGAACCATGAATGAAGAACTGGTTCGCTCGCGGCATGAGGCAGAAGAAAGCCTGAAACGGTACACCGATCTGTTCGATTCTGCGCCGGTTGGTTATTTCATCCTGAAGAAAAACACCACGATTACCCAGGCCAATCATGCGGCTGTCGAACTGCTCGGCATCGAGCATGATCAATTGGTAGGCGGCCACCTGAGTATGTTTGT
Organism: Betaproteobacteria bacterium HGW-Betaproteobacteria-8; assembly: GCA_002842135.1. The sequence continues at coordinate 12,146 of PHCD01000020.1, forward strand.
CACCGAAGCAGACCGGGCGGCCTTTGCCGATTGTCTTGACCTGGCATTCAACAGCATGGAAGCCCAGGAATGCGAGGTGTCGATCTGGCGCAATGCCAATGAATTGCGCGAGGTACATGTACTTGCCATATCGCTGGCAGACAGCGACACCTGCCGCGTGGTGGTTGGTGATATTACCGAACGTAAGCAGGCTGAACGTGCACTGGCTGTCAATGAACAATTACTGCAGGAAATGAGCGCGATTGCCAAAGTCGGCGGCTGGGAATTCGACATTGCCACCGGGGCCGGCCACTGGACAGATGAGGTTGCGAGGATATTCGATCTGGATAAAGCAGATCAACCTGGCATCGAACTCGCCCTCAGCTTCTTTAAGGGAAAATCACGCAAGCAGGTCGAGTCTGCAATAAGTAACGCCATCACCCACGGCATGCCCTACGACCTCGAACTCGAACTGACTTCAGCAAAAGGCATCAGGAAATGGATACGCACGGTTTGTATGCCGGAAAAAGATCAAAAAAACCGCACCAAACTCAGGGGCGCCATACAGGAAATCACTGAATACAAATTGATCCAGCTTTATGACCAAACCCGCAATCATATTCTGGAATTGCTTACCCATGATGCTCCGTTAAGTGAAATCCTGGAAACGCTGGTGTTGGGAACTGAGGCACAGAATTCTGCCACCATTTGCAGCATCCTGCTGATGGACAAAGATGGCAAACATCTGTTGACCGGTGCAGCTCCCAATCTGCCCGGTTTCTATAATCAGGCGATCCATGGTCTTGCCATCGGCCCAAACGTCGGATCGTGCGGAACAGCCGCTTTTATGGGAGAACGTGTTGTAGTCGAGAATATCCAGTCCCACCCCTACTGGCAAGACTACAAGGACCTGGCCGCCCGGGCTAAGCTGGCCGCATGCTGGTCGGAACCGATCAAGGACATTTCCGGCAAAGTACTCGGCAGCTTTGCGATTTACCACAAAGACATTTGCTCACCTACGGAATCAGATATCGACCTGATTGAAAAAGCGGCAAAACTCGCGAGCATCGCGATTGAGAAAAGCCAGGCAAAAGAGGAGCTGGAACTTTTCACAATGGTTTTCCAGAACAGTACGGAAGCCATGATGGTCACCGATGAACGTGGCATTATCCTGACCACCAACCCGGCATTTACCCAAATTACCGGTTACACCGCCAATGAAGCGAAAGGCCGCTTATCTGAAACTTTGGACATCGACTCAAGATACAACTCGCCTTTCCAATCCATGTGGCAGGAAATTGAGCGCTCCGGAAGATGGCAAGGCGAAAAATGGAACAACCGGAAAAACGGTGAAGCCTACCTTGAGTGGCTCAGTATCAACACCATCTACAAGCCTGACCGCACAGTCCACCGTTACGTTGTGCTGTTCTCCGACATCACCCAGAAAAAGAAATCTGAGGATCTTATCTGGCAACAAGCCAATTTCGATCCGCTTACCAGCCTGCCCAATCGACGCATGTTCCGTGAAAGGATGGATCATGAAATCAGGAAGAACAAACGCAGCGACCTGATGTTGGCAATCCTGTTTATTGACCTGGATCGTTTCAAGGAAATCAACGATACCATGGGTCACGACATGGGTGACATCCTGCTGATCCAGACAGCAAAACGTATCAGGGAATGCGTGCGGGAATCCGACACCGTCGCCCGTCTCGGCGGCGACGAGTTCACCATCATACTGAATGGGATGAAGGAACACGGCGATGTAGAGCGTGTCACGCAAACCATACTGCACAAACTGGCAGAACCTTTTGCCCTTGGAGATGATGTCGCCTATGTCACGGCAAGTATCGGTATCACTTTGTATCCGCACGATGGCGACGACATTGACGCGTTACTGAGAAATGCCGATCAGGCCATGTATTCGGCAAAGGACCATGGGCGCAACCGCTACCAGTACTTCACTCCATCGATGCAGCAGGCAGCTCAAATCAGGATGCGCCTCGCAGGCGATCTCAGGCAGGCACTCGGTAACAACGAATTCCTGCTGTACTATCAACCTATCGTCAATCTCAAAACCGGGGAAACATACAAAGCTGAGGCCCTGATTCGCTGGCAACATCCGCGCCAGGGACTTATCAGCCCGGATAAATTCATTCCTATTGCAGAGGATACCGGATTGATTCTCGAGATCGGCGAATGGGTTTTCCAGCAGGCAGCCATTCAGGTCGCGCGGCTGCGTAACTCCCACCACCCCGCATTCCAGATCAGTATCAACAAATCACCTGTACAGTTCCTTAACTCACACAGCAAGAGTCATATCAGCTGGCTGGAATTTCTTGATAAGGTCGGATTACCAGGCGACAGCATTACGATAGAAATCACGGAAAACCTGCTACTGGACCTGGATGGGACCGTCACCGACAAATTGCTTGCATTCAGGGATGCAGGTATTCAGGTGGCCATCGATGATTTTGGCACTGGTTACTCGTCGCTGGCTTATCTCAAGAAATTCGATATTGATTACCTGAAAATTGACCGTATGTATATCAGCAACCTGCTACCCGATTCAAATGACCTGGCACTATGTGAAGCAATTATCGTCATGGCTCACAAACTTGGCCTCAAGGTCATCGCAGAAGGGGTGGAGACTACAATGCAAAGGGATATGCTGATGGAAGCCGGTTGCGATTATGCACAAGGCTACTTTTTCTCAAAACCCCTGCCCGTCGACATGTTTGAGAAATTAATCAATAACCCGCGAAGCAATACACTCAAAATGACCAATATCTGATTAGCGCTTGAACGGCTCACGCTCCTCAAGCTCATTCTGGTAAATTTCCATCGTCTTTGCCTCACGTTGCAACACGCGAGCAATCGTCCCGGCAAAGTCAGGATGGGCAATCTTGTGGAATGAACAGGTAGGGCGGGGCCTGAAACCACGCGCCAGCTTGTGCTCACCCTGCGCTCCGCCTTCGAAGTAGCGGATTCCTCGTTCAATGCAAAATTCCTGCGCCTGGTAGTAACAAAGCTCAAAATGCAGGCCAGGTACATATTGCAGCGCACCCCAGTAGCGGCCATAAAGGTAACTGACACCATCACGATTCTGGCCGTAAATATTCAAGGCAGCGGCTATGCTTTCCCCTGCACGTTCAGCCACTACCAGCAGGATATTCTGCGGCATGGCCAGGGCAAGTTCATGGAAGAACGCTTTGGTCAGATAGGGAGATGAACGGTGCTGATGATAAGTGTTGACATAGCACTGATAGAACAGCTCCCAGTCTTCCTTACTGATATTTCCAGCGGTCAGTCGCCTGCTCACGATACCGGATGCGGCGACCCTCTTCCGTTCCTGGCGGATTTTCTTGCGCTTGTCATGGGTCAGCGTAGCGAGAAACGCTTCAAAATTCTCGAAATTCTCGTTCTCCCAGCGGAATTGCATACCATTGCGCCGCAACCAGCCTGACTGCTCCAGGGGTTCTGCGGAATCGTCATCAGGAAATAAGACATGCGCAGAAGACAAGTTGAGTTTTTGCAATTGCTCACTCAGCACTTCCACCATGATGCGGCGGACCCCGGGGTCCTGACTTAACAGGCGCGCGCCGGTAACCGGTGTAAAAGGGATGGCGGAGATCAGCTTCGGATAATATGCGATGCCATGCTGCTCAAAAGCATTGGCCCAGGCCCAGTCAAAAACATATTCGCCATAGGAATGGCTTTTCGCATAAAGCGGCATGGCACCCAGCAATCTGTCGCCCTCAGTCAGCAACAGCGGATAGGGTTGCCAGCCTGTACCCGCGCCTACACAGCCGGTCTTCTCCAGCGCGCTCAGAAAAGCGTGGCTTAACAGGGGCGTTCCATCAGTAAGCGCATCCCAGGATGCGGGATCCACCTCACTGACACTGCCGGCAATTTCAAAATTGAGACTCATGCTTCATTATGCATGAGCCGGTGGGGATGGGCGATTGGACTATCGGGACTTGATACCGGGAAGACACGCCAAGCAGGCATCGCCTGCCCGGGACATTACAAGGCTGGCTTACCTTCGATTTCGGCCTGCTTGTTTTTCAACTTTGGACGTGGCGTCTGTTTACTCAACACTTCGTCCTGTTCAGCACTTTGCAATGCTTTCAGCTCAGCCTCTTTGGCCTGCAGGATACGCAACTCACCTGCGCGTTGACGTTCGAGCAATTTTGCCTGATATGCCACCAACTCATTGATCGAGATAAAACCATCCTCATCCAGATCCACCTGATTGTAATGCCTGGCCACCTGCGGCAAGCTGTCCACAACCTCCTGGCGCGAAAGCACGCCATCGGTATCCTTGTCAGCACCAAAAAACCGCTCTTGTATGCCTTTGTTCATTGAGCGCCTGCGATCCTGGATATGACTATGTATCGGGTCAGACGAACGGGAATAATTGTTAAGATCCATGCGCAGCCGTACGCGCTGTTCAAGACTGACGCCATTCAGGTCCTGTACCTGTTCGCTGCCTGCTTCTTCCGCCGGCTGTACAATTTTGTCTTCAGAGGCATCTGCGACTACCAACGCACTGCGTGGGCCGGCAACACTGGAATGGGATAATCCAAGAAAGACACACATTACAATCCATGTGTGTTTCAGAGGCATCGCTGATTGATGTGTTATTAACATCAGCTGACTTACACCGCGATATGGGCTCTGGATTGGCTGGCTGGATGTTGCATTGCTTATGCTCTCCTCATGGTTTGATGCCGCTTTTATATCAAGCTCCATGTTTTTATGATTCATAAGCAGTATAAAAGTTTTCACCAGTTGCCGGGCAGGCCGACAATGGAACACAGTACTTGCTTCGATCAGAGCTTGCGGCTTATTTGAGCTTTCCGCTCATTTAAGAGCGGTTATAATGACGCAAGAATGTAAATCGAATGTTTCCTGCATCCTCCTGATTGTAAAAAATTGTAACAAATGCATGGCATTTGGTAATTTTGTTTCGCATAAGCAAGTTAAGTCTTTCAAACATTACAATTTATGCCCAAAATAGCGGAATGCAAACCAATATGAAAAAAATATTGCTGGTTGATGACGATTTGCGCATGCGGGAACTGCTGCAGCGCTATCTGGGCGAGCAGGGCTTTAGTGTAAAAGCCGCTTCCGACTCTACTGAAATGGATGCCGCGCTTGCGCACGAGCATCCTGACCTGCTGGTACTGGACCTCATGCTGCCGGGTGAAGACGGCCTTGCCATCTGCCGACGCTTGCGTGGCAGCAACAGCAGGATTCCCATCATAATGCTCACCGCGCGTGGCGACGAAGTGGACAGGATCATCGGCCTCGAAATGGGCGCCGACGACTATCTGCCCAAACCATTCAACCCACGTGAACTGCTGGCACGAATCAATGCCGTGATGCGCCGCCAGGAGCAGCGCATCCCCAGTGCACCGACCACTGACTCCACCACTGTCAGCTTTGGACCTTTTGTATTCGACCCTTCCACCCGTAGCCTGAGCCGAGATGGCGAACCCGTCACCATTACCAGCGGCGAATTTGCCCTGCTCAAGGTCTTCGTCGACCATCCACGCCAGCCACTATCACGCGACCGCCTCATGCAGCTGGCGCGAGGACGTGAACTGGACGTATTCGACAGGAGTATCGATGTGCAGGTATCACGCCTGAGACGACTGATAGAGCCTGACCATGCACATCCCAGATATCTGCAAACCATGTGGGGCTTTGGCTATGTCTTTGTTCCGGATGGCGAAGTCCAGAAAAGCTAAGCTTTTAACGTATTGATTTCCCAAACATAGCGCATTGAAATTATTTCCCCGCACCCTTCTGGCCCGTATCATGGTGCTGATCGCGCTGCTTCTAGCGATAGGCCAGTTCAGCGCACTCAAGATCTTTGATTATTTCGAACGCGAGCCGCGCGCGCAGGCAGCCGCCCTGCAAGCAGTCACCGTCGTTAATTACACCCGGGCCTCCCTGCTCGCCTCGCATGAGAATCGCCGCATTGCCCTGCTCTCTGAATTATCCGGACGTGAAGGCGTGCGCATCTATGCCGCCGACCTGCTGGAAATCGTAGAACCCTTACCCAACGACCCGTTCATTCTGCTGGTGGCTGAAAAAATCAAGGAAAAACTGGGTCCGGAAACACTGATCTCCATCAACCATCTCGGCGTTCCAGGCTTGTGGATCAGTTTCAGTATCGAACAGGATGACTACTGGGTGGTTATTCCGCGCTTCATTGCAGAACGGCCTTTCCCCTGGCAGTGGTTTGGCTGGGCTGCGCTAGTGGCCCTGTTGTCATTGCTTGGCGCTTACCTTATCGCTGCCCGCATCAACCGCCCATTAAGTTTCCTGGTTAAAGCGGCGGACCGCATCAGTCATGGCGACCAACCGCCGAAATTGCCTGAAGAAGGTGCAGATGAAATGCGGGAGGTGCTTCGCACTTTCAATGAGATGTCAGAAGCCCTGGCTAGACTGGATAGCGAAAGAACATTGCTGCTGGCTGGCATTTCACATGACCTCCGCACGCCATTGGCGCGGTTGAGACTGGCTGTGGAAATGTTGCCGGATACTGTAGGCACAGGGACGCGTGAAGGCATGGTCCAGGATATTGCCGACATGGATAACATCATCAACCAGTTCCTGGATTTCGTGCGCGGAATTGAAGGCGAGCCTGCCCAGATGGTCGACATCAATGCCCTGATTACGTCGCTGGCGGAGCGTCACGCACGGGCAGGCCGCACCGTGGAATTACACCTGTCCTCCAACTACAAGGTCGCATTACGCCCCCTGGCCATGCACAGACTGATCGGTAACCTGATCGACAACGCCTTTGCCTACGGCAAGGGCCGCGTAGAAGTCACAACCAGAATCTCGGCAGGCTATATCGTGATCAGCATACTGGATAACGGCCCCGGGATTCCCCCTGCACACATGACCCGGCTGCTCAGGCCATTCGAGCGCATGGATGCTGCACGCGGCAATGAAGGCGGTAGCGGGCTGGGGCTGGCGATTGCTGACCGCATCGCAAAACTGCATAAAGGCAAACTAGAACTGTTCAACAGGCCGCAGGGAGGCCTGGAAGCGCGCTTGAGCCTGCCGCTTTAGACACTAATCTCCGGCTTGAACCAGGCCAGTTTTTCACGCAGCGCCACTACACCACCAACGATAATCAGGCATGGCGGCTTGAGCTGAGCCTCGTTCACTTTCTCTGCAAGCGTCGCCAAGTCTGCCGTAACCACGCGCTGCCTGGGTGTTGTACCCTGCTGCACCACAGCAGCCGGCGTTTCCGCAGGCAAGCCATGCGCCACCAGCTGACGGCAGATTTCCGTCAACCCTACCAGCCCCATGTAAATCACCACAGTCTGATTGGGCCGCGTCAAGGCCAGCCAATCGAGCTCGACCGTGCTGAACTCGCCGTCGGCGCCTGCCTTGAGATGGCCAGTGGTAAATATGCAGGATTGCGCATAATCGCGATGCGTCAAAGGGATACCGGCATAGGTGGAAACACCGTTAGCCGCAGTGATACCAGGGACAACCTGAAACGGAATACCATGTTCCATCAAGGTTTCGATTTCCTCGCCGCCACGTCCGAATATAAAGGGATCGCCACCCTTGAGCCTGAGTACACGCTTGCCGGCCTTGGCCAGCCGCACCAGCAGCTGATTGATTTCCTCCTGCGGCAAGGTATGCTGATTACGTGCCTTGCCGACATAGATCAGCTCGGCATCGCGCCGCACCAGCTCCATGACTTCCTTGCTCACCAGCTTGTCATAAACGCAAACATCCGCCTGCTGCATCAGGCGCAAGGCACGAAAGGTTAACAAGTCCGGGTCGCCTGGACCGCCACCGACCAAATAGACTTCCCCATGCGAAACCTGCCCATCCGGGCCAGCCAGTGCGCTGGCAAGCGCCTCCTTCGCCGCCGCCTCCTGACCTGAAAACACCAGCTCCACCACCGGGCCGGACAAGATGTTTTCCCAGAATATACGGCGTTCCTGCGTTGTACTGAAGCGCTGTTTCACTGCATCCCGGAAATCCGCAGCCAGCCTGGCCAGCCGGCCATAGCTGGCCGGGATCAAGGTCTCCAGCTTGCTACGTATCATGCGGGCCAGAACCGGTGCCACGCCACTACTGCTTATGGCAATCACGATGGGCGAGCGGTCGACTATCGACGGCATGGTGAATGTACATAAATCCGGCGCATCAACCACATTAACCGGTATGCCTCGTGCCTGAGCTTGCTCAGAAACCGCCTTGTTGACCGTCTCATCATCTGTTGCCGCTACCGCCAGACAAGCGCCATCCAACTGCCATGGGATGAATGTGGACTGCAGATAACTGATTCTGCCTGCTGCCAGCAAATCTGCCAGCGCATGATGCAACTCCGGGGCAACCACTTCAACTGCGGCCTCAGCCTTCAGCAGCATCGTCACTTTGCGCACTGACACTTCACCGCCGCCAATAACAACGCAGCGGCGGCCTTGCAGTTTCATAAAAATCGGCAATGCTTCCATGCCGCACATTTTACTCGCAGATTAGCTTTTAGCCTGATCTTGGAGTAGAATTTCAGCTTACTAATTGTTTTGCCAGACTAATTTGCACCCCTCCCCTGTAGTAACACTTCTGAAATGACGCCGTCAGATAAGCAAGCGCTGGCGGACATGGTCCCGCACCAGACCGGGCAGGAAAATCCCCAGCCTAAAAAAGTTTTTATCAAGACCTTCGGCTGCCAGATGAACGAGTATGACTCGTCGCGCATGGCAGACATGCTGAATGCTGCTGGCGGCATGCAGCAAACGGAAAATCCTGAAGAAGCCGACGTCATCCTGCTCAACACCTGCTCGGTACGCGAAAAAGCCGAAGAAAAGGTCTTCAGCCACTTGGGCCGCTTCATCCCGATGAAGCAGAGAAAACCGGGGCTGGTGATCGGTGTTGGCGGCTGCGTCGCAAGCCAGGAAGGCGACAACATCATCAAGCGTGCGCCCTATGTTGACATTGTTTTCGGGCCGCAAACCCTGCATCGCCTGCCGGCCATGATTGACGAAAGACGTCGCAGCGGCGCGTCGCAGGTCGACATCAGTTTCCCTGAGATTGAAAAATTCGACCGCCTGCCGCCGCCCAGAGTCGAGGGTGCCGCCGCTTTTCTTTCCATCATGGAAGGCTGCAGCAAATACTGCAGTTTCTGTGTCGTACCCTACACACGAGGCGAGGAAGTATCGCGCCCGTTTGAGGATGTACTGGTCGAGGCTGCCGCCTTGGCAGGACAAGGTGTCAAGGAAATCACGCTGCTCGGCCAGAACGTCAACGCCTATCGTGCCGAGGATAACAATGGCGAGAAAGTCGATCTCGCCATGTTGATTGAATATATCGCCGAGATTGCGCAGATCGAACGCATCCGTTTCACCACTTCGCACCCGAATGAGATGAGCCCGGCACTGATCGAGTGCTTTGCCCGCATCCCCAAGCTGGTCTCGCACATTCACCTGCCGGTACAAGCCGGTTCGGACAGGATACTGATGGCGATGAAGCGCAATCATACGGTGCTGCAATACAAATCCATTATTCGCAAACTGCGCGCCGCACGGCCGGACATCTGCATCAGCTCGGACTTCATCATCGGCTTTCCCGGCGAAACCGAGGCGGATTTTGAGGCGACCATGCAACTGATGCGCGATGTTGGCTTCGACTACTGCTTCAGCTTTGCCTACAGCCCACGTCCAGGCACACCGGCTACTTACCTGGTCGATGACACTTCTGCAGAAACCAAGCAGGAACGCCTCGCCAGGCTCCAGTTATTCAACGAGGCGCAAGGCAAGGCCATCAGCGAGGCCATGGTTGGCAGTGTGCAGCGTGTGCTGGTTGAGGGCGTCTCCAAAAAGGATGGCAAGGAGCTTGCCGGCCGCACCGATAACAACCGCATCGTCAATTTTCCCGCCAGCAGCGAACTGATCAACCAGTTTGTGAACGTCAGGATCACGCAAGCCGTCGCCCATACCTTGCGCGGCGAATTACTGAAAGACTGAGTTTGGACATCACATTAAAACCTGAAGACAACATCCGCCTGGCCAACC